>NZ_JAENKR010000080.1:0-5671 GCF_016598965.1 Campylobacter sp. TTU-622 | reverse complement strand
GTCTTATAAAGAAATAGAGCTTGATTTTCCATTTAAAATTACGGCTTTAGCTAAAGATGCAAAACTTGGCGGATATATAATTTATAATAAAAATAAAAATAATCTCTTTTTAGATACTCTTGCTATAAATGGAGCAAAAAGTAATTTATGGAAAGAATGGAATTTAAAAGTAAGCAAAGAAGAGCTTAAAATTTTAAAACAAGATTTAATCATACTTGCTTATGGAACCAATGATGCTTTATATAATAATTTTGATAAAAAAACATTTAAATATGATTTTAAAAAATTTATTCATATTTTAAAACAAATTAATAAAAATGCAGTTTTTATTATAATCTCTCCGCCAACTATAAAAGAACCTAATTCTCATTTTTTTGCCATAAGAAAAAGTCTTTATGAGATAGCAAAAGAAGAAAAAGCTTTAATTTTTGATATGCATAGTTTTATGAAAGACAATAAAGGAAAAGACTATTGGATAAGCCAAAAACTTTCATTAAAAGATGTTCATTTGAGCATCAAAGGTTATGAAGTTATGGCTAAAAAAATGTATCAAGATCTTATAAAAACCCTCAATGCTGTTCATTGATATCATCATAATATATCGTTATGATTTGATAATAAGTATTAATAACAGATAAAAGATTAAATTTAGCTCTTAAATATTCTTGCAATGAAGAATTTAAGCTATTTTTGGCATCTAAATAATCTTTAAGTTCGCTTTTTCCTAGTTCATATTTTTGCAAATAAGCCTTAGTAATTTGTTCTTGTTTTAAATTTATTTTTTCAAGATTATTTAATATTTTAATAGTATTTTCATAATTTTTAGAATAATACACAAATTCATTAATAGCACTTTGTAAGACTTGCTCATATTCAAAAACTAAAATTTCATAAGAATACTCAGAAATTTTGATATTTTTCTTCAACCTTGCATAATCTAAAAAAGGGAGAGAAATTTTAATATTACCATCTAAAAAAGAAAATTTAAAACTATCATCAAATTTTGCATCACTTCCACTAAAACCTGCACCTAATGAAATAGCAGGAAACATAGATTTTTTTACACTAGAATAATCTTTAAATGCCGCTTTTAAATTATTTAATTTAGCTAAAACATCAGGTCTATAAAATAAAGCATCTAAAGGAATATTAAAATTTACATTTAAATTTTTAAAATCTTTAAGAGATAAATTCTTAAAATATTCAAGGTAAGCAAAACCTTCTTGTTTTCCTATAAGATCTTTTAGATTTTTAAGCAATAATTCTTTATTTTGTTCATTGGAAAGTAAATTTTGTTTTGCTTTTAATAAACTTTGATCAATATTTAATAAATCAAGATTTTCGATTTTTCCAAGTTCGTATTTAAAATTATAAAGATTTTTCATTTGTTCTAAATTTAGGATATATTCTTTTAAAAGAATACTAACATCATTAAAATAAGCTAATTCAAAAATATTATTAATCGTGGAATTAATAATGCTTAATTTTAAACTCTCTAAATCATATGCACTAGCTCTTGCATCAAATTCTCTTGCATTAACCTCATCAGAAATCTTAGAATAAATATCGAGTTCATAGTTTAAATTTAAAGAATTTGAAAAATTATTTGAGTGAATTCCTTGATTTAAATTTCTTGAACTCGAAAAACCTAAACTTGCACTTAAGGTTGGATATAAATCATAATTGATTAAATCAGCTCTTGATAATGCCATTAAAAAATTTGTTTTAGCCACCTTAATATCGGTGTTATTTTCTAATACAAAAAAAATAAACTCATCAAGTTTTTTATCATCATATAATTTCCACCATTCTTTTGTGGTATTTAAATCTTTTAACTCGTTTTGAGAAAGAGTTTTTTCTTTCACTATAGAAATATTACTTGTTGCACAAGCACTTAAAAAAATAAACACGAAAAAAAATATTATATTTTTCATCTCATTCCTTAGATAAAGCATTGATAGGATTTAAATTAGCAGCATTTTTTGCTGGGAAAAAACCAAAAATGATTCCAATAAAAATGGAGCTTAATAAACCTAAAATAATAGATCCGCTCGAAAGTATCATAGGAAAATCAACGCTAAAGGCATTGAAAGAAAAAACTATTGCTATGGATAAAATTACCCCTAAAACAGCACCAACCAAACATATCATTATTGCCTCGATTAAAAACTGCATTAAAATATCCTCTTTTCTAGCTCCTATTGCCATACGGATTCCTATTTCTTTTGTTCTTTCACTCACTGAAACAAGCATAATATTCATAACTCCTATACCACCAACAATTAAAGCAATAATAGCAATAGATGCGGTTAAAATGGTTGTAGTGCGTTGATTTTCTTCTATAGCCTTTTTAATGCTATCTGAATTTATAGTAAAAAAGTCTTTCTTTCCACGCTTAATCTCTAAAATTCTAACAACAGCACTTTCAGCTAAGGAAGAACTTACACTATCTTTAACTTTTACTATGATTTCTCTTAAATTTCTATCTCCGGTTAGCTTATTCATTAAAGTTGTATAAGGCACATAAAGACGTACTGTATTATCTTCAAAGAATTTATTTGTATCTTGTTTTAAGACTCCTATAATTTTAAAAGGTTGATCTTTAAAAATAATAATACGACCTAAAATATCTTTACTATTTTCATTTTTAAATATATTCTTTTTAGCGTTGTAATCAAGTACAACAACATTAGAACTATTTTTAATATCATCATCACTAAGTAAAGTTCCTACTTCCAATTCTAAACCTTTAATTTTAAACTGATTTACACCAACTCCCTCGCCTCTTGCATTTAAAGAAATATTCTTATAAGTTACCACTCCAGAAGTCGTAGATCTTGCTTCTACTGCATCTAAATATTCTAAAGATCTTAAAGTATTTAAATCACTAAAATTAAATCTTGTTTTGCCAGATCTTAAATCTCCAAATCCTTTACCTGGAATAATTTCAATTGTGTTGGTTCCAAGTCTAGAAATAGAAGAAAGAATTTTTTCTTGAGAACCAAGTCCTAAAGCAATTACACACACAACTGACGCAATGCCTATAATAATTCCCAGCATTGTAAGTATTGATCTTAACTTATGAGCAATAATAGAGGTAAAAGCGATTTTAAAACTCTCTGCAATCTGATTTTTTAAAAGATCAAATGTTTTTATCTCTGGTGAAAAAGGCTCTAGCTTTTCGTTAAACTCTTTGGTATTTTTATTGGTGTCACTTAAAATTTTTCCATCTTTTATTTCTATAACTCTTCCAGCTTTAGCAGCAATACCTCTATCGTGTGTTACCAAAATAATAGTATGACCTAATTTATTGAGCTCTTGCAAAATCTCAAGAACCTTAATTCCACTTTTACTATCTAAAGCTCCAGTTGGCTCATCTGCTAAAATCAAATCTCCACCATTCATCAAAGCTCTTGCTATACTAACTCTTTGTTGCTGTCCTCCACTTAGTTGATTTGGCTTAAAATCAAATTTGTGATCTAGTTCCAAGCTAGATAAAAGTTCTTTTGCTCTTTGGTTTCTTTGATATGCTTTTTTTCCAGTATAAATAGCAGGTAAAGCAATATTTTCACCCGCGCTTAATAAACTTAAAAGATTATATCTTTGAAAAATAAAACCTATTTTTTCACGTCTTAATCTAGCTTTTTGTTCTTTATCTAATAAAGTTACTTCATAGTTTTCAAAAATATAACTCCCTTTACTTGGCTCATCAAGAGTTCCAATAATATTTAGCAAAGTTGTTTTACCGCTACCACTTTGACCTATAATAGCTACAAATTCGCCTTTTTCTATACTTAAACTGACATTATCTAAAATACAAGTTTGATTTATAAATTTATAAATATTTTTAAGATATATCATTACATTCTCATCTTTTTAATATTTTTTACATTATCCAAAGAATCCAAAGAAATAATTAATTCTTCATTCTCATTAAGCCCTTCTAAAACTTCGGTATTTATAGCATCGTGAATTCCAAGTTTAATATATTTTTTTACTTTTTCATTATTTTCTAAAATTTCAACATAATAGCCATTAGCATCGCTATAAATTGTATAAGTAGGCACCACAATAACATTTTTAGCACTTTGAATAATTATTTCATTTTGAATACTCATTCCAATACGCAAAAAGTTATTTTTATTAGGCACAAAAAATTTGGCATAATAATAAATTGCACTACTAGAAGAAGAGCTAGATGAACTACTAGAAGAAGAGCTAGATGAATCACTTACTTCAGTATCTGCTGGATCTATGCTTGAGATTAAAGCTTGATATTTTTTATCCGGATTGCTTAATACTGCAAAATTAACTTCTGTTCCTACTTTTATTTTATTAACATCAGCTTCTGCTATCTCCATTCTTACTTCCATTTCGTCTAAATTTGCAATTCTAACTATAGTTGGAGTACTTTGATTAGCATTAACAGTCTGCCCCTCATCAACAGCAACATTAATAATATAACCATCTATTGGAGCTCTAATTGTTGTATATCCTAAATCTTTTTGAGCATTTTTAAGACTGATTTCAAGCTGAATAACTTGTGCATTTAAATCCGCAACATCTGCTTTAAGCGTATAATAATTATTTTTAAGAGTTTCAAGACTTTCTAAAGAAGTTGCTTTTTGAGCATAAAGTTTTTGCTCTCTTTGATACTGCTTAGCCGCTATATCAAAAGCAACTTTTTTACTTTCCAAACTTGCTTTTGTGCTTTCTAATTTAGCCTTTGTAATATCCAAATCATTTTGTTGTTTATCTTTATCTATTTGTGCAATCAAATCACCTTGTTTAACTTTATCTCCAACATTAACATAAAGCTTTATAATCTGACCGCTCACCTGTGCGCCAACATCAACTTGATCTTTAGCATAAACTTTTCCAACAGCTTCTATGCTTTGTTCAATATTACTCCTTTGAATTTTTTGAGTTACAACTTGCATTTTATCTTTAGAATAAAAAAAACCATAATAAATTCCAAAAATAATGCCTATAAATAAAACGATAAAAAGAATTTTGTATTTCATTTAAAACCTTCAATAAATAAAATTAATTCTATTTAACAAAAATAAATTTTATGTGAATTTTAATATAAATTTTATACGATTAAATTTATAAAGGAGAGAGAATGAAAAAAGAACTAGAACCTTTTATAACAAGATATTCTTGTAGAAATTTTAGCAATAAAACAATTAAAGAAGAAGATTTAAAAGAAATTTTAGAAATAGCAAGATTAAGCCCGAGTTCTTTAGGGTTGGAACCTTGGAAATTTTATGTTATTCAAGATAAAAAGAAATTAGAGGAAATATCTTTAATTGCCAATCATCAAAATCACGTAAAAACAGCTGCAGCACTTATTATAATCACTTCAAGATTTGATTTTGATGAATATTTTGAAAATAAACTAAAATCAAGAAATATGCCAAAAGAAGAAATTGAAAAAAGAATAAATACTTATAAGCCTTTTTTAGACTCTTTAGATGAAAAACAAAAAATTGCTTACTCAAGAGAACAAGCTTATATAGCATTAACAAGCATACTTTATGCAGCAAATGCTTTAAAAATAAACTCTTGTACCATAGGAGGTTTTAATCAAGACAAATTAAATTCTTATTTAAATCTAAATCCTAAAAAAGAAAGTGCTACTTTAATTGTAGCCTTAGGAATTAGTAAT
>NZ_JAENKR010000007.1:0-30219 GCF_016598965.1 Campylobacter sp. TTU-622 | reverse complement strand
ACTTTAAAGAAGGGAAAACAACATTACCTTATATATATCTTTATAAAAAATTAAATGATGTTGATAAAAAAACGTTAATGAGCTTTTTTAAAAAAGAATTAAATAAGGATGAGATTACATGGGTAAAAGAACAAATGGCTAAAAATCAAATTCTAGAAGAGGTGTTTAATGAAGCTAGATCATATGGAGATCAAGCATTAAAAGCAATTGAAAATTATAATAAAACTTCTTTAAATGAAATTATTGATAATATGATAAGTAGGGAATTTTAATGCATTATTTTTGCGTCAGTTTTACGCATAAAAATACTGATATTTCTATAAGGGAGAAATTAAGCTTTAGTAATAATGCTAAAAAAGAGGAATTTCTTAGTATTATTTGTGCTAATGAAAATATAAAAGAGAGCTTAATTATCAGTACTTGCAATCGTATTGAAATTTTAGTTTTTGCTAAAAATAAAAATCAAATTGATAAATTTATAATCTCTTCCTTATCTTTATTTTGTAATATAGATTCTCAAACTCTTTTTGAAAAAGCAGATATTTATGAAGATACTGATGCAGTGCATCATCTTTTTGCCGTTGCCAGTTCTTTAGATAGTTTGGTTGTTGGAGAAACTCAAATTGTAAAACAACTTAAAGATGCATTTATTTTTGCACTTGAAAATAAATTTTGTTCAATACATCTTTCTAGAATAATGCATTTTTCTTTTAAGTGTGCTGCAAAGGTAAGAAATCAAACTCAAATTTCTAAAAACCCAATTTCTGTAGCATCTGTTTGTGTTGCAAAGGCTAAAGAATTCTTTGATTTAAGTCAAAAAAAAGCAATAGTAATTGGCGCAGGAGAAATGAGTGAGTTGGCATCTAGATATTTGATTTCTGCTGGAGCTAAAGTCATTATTTTAAATAGAGATTTAAAAAGAGCAAAAAGATTGTGCGAAGATTTAGGAAAATCAAGTCATTTTGATCATTTAAGTCAATTGTCTTCCTATATTAATAAATACGATTTATTTTTTTCTGCTACAAATGCAAGTAATGCAATTATAACAAAAGATTTGTTACAAGAAGTAGATTTTAAACGCTATTTTTTTGATATTGCTGTCCCAAGAGATATTGAACTTGAAGAAAATGATAAGATTAAAGTTTTTTCTGTAGATGATTTAGAAGAAGTTGTTAAAAAGAATTTAATTTCAAGAGAATATGAAGCTCAAGCAGCTTATAAAATTGTAAATGCAATGACAGATGAATTTTTTAAGTATTTAAATGATTTGGCTATTATGCCAGTTATTAAAGCTATACGTTTAGAAGCAAAAGAATGTGCTATTAAACAGCTTGAAATAGCACTTAATAAAGGTTATCTTAAAAAATCAGATTTTAAAGAGGCTCAAAAACTTATTCATCAAGTTTTTAAAGCTTTTTTACACACTCCAACTATAAATTTAAAGAAAATGCAAGGTAAAATTCAAAGCGATACTATAATTAATGCTATGCGCTATGTTTTTGATATAAAAAATGATTTAGAAGATTTAAATTTAAATCAATATAAATGTGAATTTAATGCAAAGGAAGAGGATGAAATTTAGCAGACTTTATGCCCCTACAACAAAAGAAAATCCAAAAGATGCACTTTTGCCTAGCCATATTTTTTTAACACGTGCAGGTTTTATTGAGCAAATTGGAAGTGGTCTTTATAATTTTTTACCTTTAGGGAAAATGGTTTTAGAAAAAATTAAAACAATTATAAAAGAAGAAATGGATAAAGCAGGAGCGCAAGAATTAAGTCTTAGTTTTATTACTCCTTCAGATTTATGGAAAGAAAGTGGTAGGTATAATGTTTTTGGTAAAGAATTGTTAAGATTTAAAGATAGAAAAGAAAATGAATTTGTTTTAGGACCAACTCACGAAGAAGCAATACTTTCTTTAGTTAAAAACAAAATTACAAGCTATAAACAACTTCCTTTGCATCTTTATCAAATAGGATTAAAATTTAGAGATGAAGCAAGACCTAGATTTGGACTTTTAAGATGTCGTGAATTTTTAATGAAAGATGGTTATAGTTTTCATAGTAGCGAGAAAGATTTACAAGAAGAATTTGATTTAATGTATAAAACTTATAGTCAAATTTTTACAAGGCTTGGTTTTGATTTTCGTGTTGTAAATGCAGATAGCGGAGCTATTGGAGGAAGCGGATCTAAGGAGTTTATGGTTTTAACAGATAATGGTGAAGATGATATTTTGACTTGTCAAAATTGTACTTATGCTGCAAATATTGAGGTTGCCAAAAGAGCAAAAAAAGAATGTAAAGATGAAAGACCAGAAGCTAATTATGCAAGTAAATTTCATACGCCAAATATTAAAAGCATTAAAGAATTAGCTGATTTTTTTAAAATAAATGAATTTTATACTATTAAAGCTATTGCAAAAAAAGCTATTTATGAAAATGAAAGTAAAATTGTTGTGTTTTTTATACGAGGTTGTGATGAACTTCAAGAGGTAAAAGCTTTAAATGCTATCAATGCTTTAGAATTGCAAGATGCTAAAGAAGAAGAGCTTATTGAAGTAGGACTTTGTCCAGGATTTATTGGTTTTATCGGGCTTAAAGATATTGAATTTTACATAGATCAAGAACTTGAAAATGAAAAACAAATGATTATAGGAGCTAATGAAAAAGATTATCATTTAATAGGTATTGATGTTGTAAATTTAAATAAAAATCGTTTTAAAGATCTAGTAGAAGTAAAAGAAGGAGATTGTTGTATAGAGTGTGGCGCTAAATTAAAAAAAAGCAAAGGAATTGAAGTAGGTCATATTTTTAAACTAGGACAAAAGTACTCTAAATCTATGAATGCTAATTTTTTAGATGAAAATGGCAAAGCTCAAGCCTTTTATATGGGATGTTATGGCATAGGAGTAAGTCGTTTAGTTGCTGTAGCTATAGAAGCAAGTTATGATGATAAAGGTTGTATTTGGAATAAAATTTTAAGTCCTTTTGATTTGAGTATTATTATTTCAAATATAAAAGATGAAAAAGTAGTTGCATATGCTAATAATCTTTATGAAAATTTAAAAAAAGAAGGTATTAAAGTATTATTAGATGATAGAAATGAACGTTTTGGAGTTAAAATTAATGACTTTGAACTTATGGGATTTCCTTATGCTTTAGTTATAGGAAAAAATTTTGAAGAAAATAAGATTGAATTAATTCAAAGAAAAGGCTTAAAAAAAGAATTAATTGATGCTAATAAAGCTTTAGAACTTATAAAAAAGATAGTATTATGAAATTTAAATTAAGTTTAACCCCTTTAATTCTACTTGAAATATTTTTTACGATTTTATTTATTGTTGTTTTTGGTCTTGGTAATTTTTTAGCTTTTGTTTTAATTAGTATGGTTTGTGGTATTGTAATTTTGGGAATTTTTTGGAAGAATTTGCTTGAATTTCATATCGATAGTTTTAAAAATATGTTTATACAATTTTCTTTTGTGATTTCTGGTTTTTTACTCATTTTTCCAGGAATTTTAAGTAGTATTTTAGGAATCTTAATATTTATTTTTGGCATTTTGTTAAAAATAAGCACTAATACAAATTCATTTAAGGCTAATACAAAACAGAATTCGTGCAATGATGATATTATTGATGTTGAGATAATAGAGGATAATAAATGAAAGAATTAATTATTGCTACAAGAAAAAGTCAATTAGCTTTATGGCAAAGCGAATGGGTAAAATCATTTTTGGAAAAAGAACATAAAATTAAAGTTATACTAGAAGGTTTTAAAACAAAAGGAGATGTTTTGCTTGATTCTCCTTTGGCAAAAATAGGTGGCAAAGGACTTTTTACAAAAGAACTCGAGCAAAGTATGCTTGAACGAAAAGCACATTTAGCAGTTCATAGCTTAAAAGATGTGCCAAGTTTTTTTCCAAAAGGTTTAAAGCTTGTAGCAATTTCAAAAAGAGAAGAGAGTAATGATGCTATGCTTTCTCAAAAATATCCTACTTTAAATGATTTACCTCAAAATGCTAAAGTAGGAACAACAAGTTTAAGACGTAAAATGCAACTTTTGCTTTTAAGACCTGATTTAAATATTATTTCTTTAAGAGGTAATGTAAATTCTCGTATAGACAAATTAAAAAATGGCGAATTTGATGCAATCATTTTAGCTTTAGCTGGGATAAAAAGATTAAGATTAAATTCTTTAGTTAATTATATAAGCATTTTTTCAAAAGATGAAATGATACCTGCTGCTTCACAAGGTGCTTTAGGAATTGAAGCTCTTGATGTGCCTGAAATTATTTCTTTGCTTGATTGCTTAAATGATGAAAATTCATTTATAGAAACTACTATAGAAAGAGATTTTATTAGAGTTTTAGAAGGCGGATGTCAAGTTCCTATTGGAATTAATGCTGAGTTATTTCAAGATAAAATTCATATAAGAGCTATTTTAGGACTTCCTGATGCAAGTGAATATCTAAAAGAAGATTTTACAATCAATAAAAACGATTTTCAAAATGCAGGAGAAGAATTAGCTTTAAAATTTATTAAATTAGGAGCTAAAGATTTATTAAAAAGAGCAGAGGCAATGATATAATGAAAAATTTCATTAAAATTTTAAAACAAAATGATTTGTTAAAAATTATAGAAGAACCTATAGATGTTGATCTTGAGATGGGATATATTGCTTATATAGAAGCTAAAAAACAAGAAGATGGTAAAGCTTTATTATTTACTCATCCTATAAGCAAAAAAGAAAATAAAAATTATAATTTCCCTGTTCTTATGAATACTTTTTGTAATGAAAAAGCTTTAAATTTAATTTTTTCACGTCCTTATTTGGAGGTAGCAGATGAAATTTCAAAGCTTTTAAAATTACATATCCCTACAAATCTAAAAGCAAAAATAGATTTTTTTAAGATTTTATTTTCCTTAAAAGATATTCCACCTAAAAGATTAAGTGCTAAACGTTCTAAATTTTCTTTTAAAACTTTAAATTCTTTAGAAGAACTTCCTATTTTGAAAACTTGGCAAAAAGATGCTTCTAAATTTATTACTATGGGCCAAGTTTATACCCAAAATGTAGATAAAACTCAAAATAATCTTGGAATGTATCGCTTGCAAGTAAGTGGCAAAAATGAACTTTTAATGCATTGGCAGATTCATAAAGATGGAGCACTTTTTTATCATGAGTATAAAAAAGCAGGTTTTAAAAAAATGCCAGTAAGCATTGCCATTGGTGGAGATCCTTTATATATTTGGTGTGCCCAAGCCCCTTTGCCAAAAGGGATTTTTGAACTTTTACTTTATGGTTTTATTAAAAAAACAAGAGCTTTGCTTACTCCTTGTGAAAATGGTATTTATGTTCCATATGATAGCGACTTTGTTATAGAAGGTTATGTAGATTTAGATGAGTTTAAACTCGAAGGTCCTTTTGGGGATCATACAGGTTTTTACACTCCACAAGAACTTTTTCCAGTAATGAAAGTTGAAAAAATTTATGCTAAAAAAGATGCTATTTATCAAGCCACTATAGTAGGAAAACCTCCTTTGGAAGATAAAATTATGGGACTTGGAACTGAGAGAATATTTTTGCCTTTATTGCAAACTAGTATTCCTGATTTAATTGATTATAAAATGCCAGAAAATGGTGTTTTTCATAATCTCATCTTAGCAAAGATTGATACAAAATATCCAGCTCATGCTAAACAAATTATGCACGCTTTTTGGGGTATAGGGCAAATGAGTTTTGTAAAACACGCTATTTTTGTGGATAAAGATGGTCCAGATTTAAATGATTATGATAATTTAATCCCTTATATTTTAAATCGATTTGATTGTCAAGATTTATTAATTAGCGAAGGAATTTGCGATCAATTAGATCATTCATCTCCTAATGCTTGTTTTGGGGGAAAAGCTGGACTTGATGCTACTGAAGAGAAGATAATACAAAGTTTGGAACTATTAGAAGATGAAGATTTAAAAGTACTATTTCAAACTAAGCTTGAAATTATTGATTTAAAACAATTTTATAAAGAGAGTAAAAATCCTATAGTATGTATTTTACTTGATAAAAAAGAAAGCATAAAAGAAAGTTTTGAAAAACTTTTAGATTTTAAAAAGCATTTTAGAATTTTAGTTTTTTTAGATAAAGAAAATCGGTTAGAAAATCCTTATATGCTAGTATGGAGAGTTGTTAATAATATAGATGCTAAAAGAGATATATATATAAAAGAAAAAGTAGTAGCTATAGATGCAAGTGCTAAAGGAAAAATGGAAGGCTATGAAAGAACTTGGCCTGAAGAAACTATTTGCTCCAAAGAAATTATTGATGATCTAATCTTACGTAAAATTTTAAAAAATGATACACAACTTTTCAAAAAATTTGAAATTTTTTAAATTTGAGAATACTTTTTGCTTGTAGTTTTGTAAGTTTATAAATTTCTATATAAACTATTAATTTTTTTTATTTAAATCCGATATGATGACAAAGCGAAAATTTTAAAAAGGATTTTAAAATGGAGGTAACTAAGCTTGCTAAAATGGATATATCAAATAATGTGAATATTCAAAGTCATCATAAAACCAATGAGGAAAATATTCAGAAAGTTCAAACAAATTCTGAATATTCTAAACAAACTCAACAAGAAGGTTTAAGTGAAAAATTATCAGAAATTACTAAAAATTTAAATGAGCAAATGGATTCGTTAAATACAAATATAAGATTTGCTTTTAATGATAAAATAGGCTCTATGTATATTAGTGTTACTGAAAAAAATACAGGAAGAGAAATCCGTCAAATTCCTAGTGAAGAAGCCATGAGATTGGCTGAATATTTTAGGGATGCGTTGGGATTAATTTATAATAAGGAGAGTTAAATGGCATTTGGAAGTTTATCTAGTTTAGGTTTTGGATCCGGAGTTTTAACACAAGATGTCATTGATAAATTAAAAGCAGCAGATGAGGCAAGTCGTATAAAACCATATACAACTAAAATTGAAGAAAATAACACTAAACAAAAAGATTTAACTGAGATTAAAACAAAACTCCTAAGTTTTCAAACAGCAGTTTCAGCTTTGGGTGATGCAACTGTTTTTGCAAAAAGAAAAGTAAATGCAAGTGTAACTACTAATCCTCCAGCTAGTTTAACAGCTGATAGTGGTGTAAGTTTGCAAAGTATGAAAATAAATGTAACCCAATTAGCTCAAAAAGATGTTTATCAAAGTAAAGGTCTTTCAAATGATAGTGGCTATGTTGATGCAAATTTAGATGGACAAGCTTCTTTTACTTTATTTCAAAATGGAAAACAATATACTATAACTTATGACAAGACTACGACTTATAAAGATTTGGCCGATAAGATTAATCAAGCAACAGATGGAAATATACAAGCTAAAATAGTTAACACCGGAGAAAAAGATGCTCCATATCGTCTTACTCTTTCAAGTAAAGAAACAGGCGAAGATAATGCGATTGGATTTTTTGATGGTTTCAAAAATGAAGATGGATTATATCAAGTTGATTCAAATGCTTCAAAACTTTTTTCAAATCTTGGCTGGGAACTTCATAAACCTTTATCTGATAGTAGTTCTGGTGATATTACTACCATAGATCCAAATAATTTTACAGGTTATGGTATAGTAGATGATCCTGATAATCCTTTACATATCCAAAAAGCCCAAAATGCAGAATTTACTTTAGATGGTGTTAAAATGATTCGTCAGAGTAATACAGTAACAGACTTGGGCGTTGGTATAACTTTGACTTTAAATTCAACCGGAGAGATTAATTTTGATATCCAGCAAGATAATGAATCTGTCATAAAGGCTATGAATGATCTTGTAGATAGCTATAATGACTTAATAGTTAATTTACAAGCAGCCACAGATTATAATAGTGAAACAGGAACAAAGGGAACTTTACAGGGTGTTACAGAAGTAAATAGTATAAGATCGACTATTATTTCAACACTTTTTGGAACTCAATCTGTTGATGGTTTTGTTGAAGATGCAAATGGTAATAAAATTCCTTCTAAGGTAATGGTTTCTTTGCAAGATTATGGACTTAGTTTAAGTGATTCTGGAACCTTGAGCTTTTCTCAATCAACTTTTGAAGAAAAAATGAATGAAGATCCAAGTTTTATTGAAAGTTTTTTTGCTGGTATTACTCAATACAAAGATATCAATTATACAGGTGATTTGGTAGAAACTAGCGATACAACTAAAACTTTATCAGAAAGCGAAAAAGAAATTAAATTTGAAAAAGGTAAATTTACTATAGTTTTTAACAATCAAACTTATGATTTATCAAAAACTAGAGACGGAAAAGATTTTGTTCTTACAGGTGATACCAAAGAAGAACAAATGCAAAATTTGGTTCAGCATATTAATAGTTTAAATATAGATGGATTAAATGTTAAACTTGAAGAAGTTAATAAAGATGGAAAACAAGGTGTTGTTATAAAATTTAGTAGTGATAATGGTTCTGATTTAACAATCAAAGGAGATGATGAATTTCTTAAACAATTTGGTTTAAAAAATACTACTGTAATTTCAGAGCCAGTTGAAGGACTTGGAGTTTTTGCACAGCTTAAAAGCAAGCTTCAAGGTATGACAGGAACTAATGGTTCTTTAACTAAGCTTGATGAAAGTTTAACTAATGAAACAAAATCATTAACAAAATCTAAAGAATCAACTCAATCTTTAATTGATTCAAAATATGAAACAATGCAAAATCAATTTTTGCAATATGAAAGTATTTTAAATAAATTAAATACACAGCTTAATACCATAACAAATATGATTAATGCCATGAATAATCAAAATAGTTAAGGAATATAAGATGCAAAATAATTTAGCCTATAATGCTTATTCTCAAAATCAAGTGGGGATAGAATCTCCACAAAAGCTCATTGAAATGCTTTATGAGGGAATTTTACGTTTTTGTGCAAGAATTAAATTTGCTATTAAAAATGAAGATATAGAACAAAGAGTTTATTATGTAAAAAGAGCTACGGCTATTTTTATAGAGCTTATTGATAATCTTGATTATGAAAAAGGTGGAGACGTAGCACATTATTTAAGTGGTCTTTATACAAGAGAGATTCAACTTTTATCTTTAGCAAATTTGGAAAATAATGAAGCAAGAGTAGATGAAGTAATCAATGTTGTAAAAGGTCTTTTAGAAGCTTGGAGAGATGTTCATAATAATGAAAACTTGGCTTGATAAATTTAAACTTGCTTTAATTGAAGAAAATATCAGTATTTTAGAAGAGCTTGTAGATAATTTTCCACGCAATATGGATAATGAAAAACTAATAGAAGTTAAAGCTTTAACCGAAGAAGCAATAAGGCTTATTATCAGCAAAAAAGATATAGCCGCTAAAGAAATTCATAAATTTAAAAGAGCTTTAGAATATACTAAAGCATAGCTATAAGCCGAGTTCTGTCTTGAATGCTCATTTATCTAGTTTTGTTTTTACAAACAAAATCAAGCGAAGGGTCCAACTAAAGACTTAAACCATCCCTTCTTGCTGCGAATTGGGTTTACAAAGCCGAAATTATTACTAAAATCGCTGGTAAGCTCTTACCTCACCTTTTCACCTTTTCCACTTAGTGGTAGTTTGTTTTCTGTTGCACTTTCCCTTAGGTTGCCCTAGCCATCTGTTAGATGGAATTCTTGTCTTTTGCAGCTCGGACTTTCCTCTTCATTAAAATAATAATGAAGCGAGCATTTGCTATGCTTTGTATAATTTTAACTAAAATTTCTTGTTTTGAAAATAAATTTTTTATAAGTATATAAAATAAAATTTGATAAAATAAAATTTATTTTTCATATAAGGAATGATTATGGCATCTTATTCGATGGGTGATTTAAAAAAAGGCTTAAAGATTGAAATTGATGGTATTCCTTTTAAGATAGTAGAATATCAGCATGTAAAACCAGGTAAAGGTCCTGCTTTTGTACGCATAAAAATAAAATCTTTTATTGATGGTAAAGTCCTTGAAAAGACTTTTCATGCGGGAGATAAGTGCGAAGCTCCAAATTTAGAGAATAAAAAAATGCAATATCTTTATGATGACGGTGAAAATTGTCAGTTTATGGATACTGAAACTTATGAGCAAGTAGCTATCACAGAAGATGATGTGGGTGAAGCTAAAAAATGGCTTTTAGATGGTATGATGGTAGAAGTTTTATTTCATAATGGCAAGGCAATTGGTGTTGAAGTTCCTCAAGTTGTAGAGTTAAAAATCATAGAAACAGCACCTAATTTTAAAGGTGATACTCAAGGTTCTAATAAAAAACCAGCTACTTTAGAAACAGGTGCCGTTGTTCAAATTCCTTTTCATGTTTTAGAAGGAGAGATAATTAGAGTGGATACCACAAGAGGTGAATACATAGAAAAAGCAAGCAAATAGCATTTTTATGCTATTTTGCAAGTTTTAATATTAAGTCCAAAACCTTTAAGTCCTATAAAATCTTTATCATGGCTTTGTGATATTAAATTTATTTCTTCTATCCCAAAATATCTAAGAATTTGTGCTCCAATTCCATAGTTTTTAACCTGAGTTGCTTGTGTTTTTTCTCCTTGCATAAAAACTATAAGGCCACCATTTTGATATAAAAATTCTATTTGTTTTAATAATGTAGAAAATTTATCAGAAGTAAGGAGTTCAAAGTCGCTTCCGCTTGAATGAAATTTTACATTTTCAATTTTTTGTGGCTCTTTAAAAGAAAAAACAATATGTGTAATGCCATTATGATCTTTAAATTCGTATTTTTGTGCTGCAAAACCTGCAAGAGAACTAGAACTTTGATTGATTAATTCAATTAAACTTTCATTTTTTAACCGATATTCTATCAGATCAGAAACTGTGATCATGTTTAGATTATGTTTTTGACAAAATTCTTCTAAATCAGTACGTCTTGCCATATCTCCATCATCTTTAACAATTTCACAAATTACACAAGCTTCTTTAAGTCCTGCTAAACGACATAAATCAACACTACCTTCAGTATGTCCAGTGCGTTCTAATACTCCACCATTTTTAGCTACTAAAGGATTTATATGCCCTGGACGAACAAAACTCTGTGCTGTTGCATTTTCATCTGTTAAAAGTTTTATAGTCATGTTTCTTTCATGGGCACTAACTCCAGTTGTTGCTTCTTTTGCATCAATGGTTATAGTAAAAGCTGTTTCGTGATTGGAAGTATTATTTGGAACCATTAAAGGAAGTTCAAATTTTTTGGCTAGTTTTTCACTTAAAGCAACGCATACAACCCCTCTTGCTTCTTTTATAGTAAAATTTACTTTTTCTTTTGAGCTAAATTCGGCTGGAAAAATAATATCTCCTTCGTTTTCTCTATCTTCTGCATCTACCATTACAAGCATTTTTCCTGCTTTTAGATCTTCAATAGCTTGTTCTATGCTTATAAAATTCATTTAAATCCTTAAGTTTTTTAAAAAATTATAGCTTTATTTACTTGACAAATCAATTAAATTTAATTATAATTTTGGCTTTTAATGGGGTATCGCCAAGCGGTAAGGCAACAGGTTTTGGTCCTGTCATTCAGGGGTTCGAATCCCTTTACCCCATCCATTTTTTAAGATCGCGAAGTAGAGCAGTGGTTAGCTCGTCGGGCTCATAACCCGAAGGTCGGGAGTTCAAATCTCCCCTTCGCAACCAGAGATATTATTTTTTATTCTTTTTAATTTTCTTTACTTCTTTTTACTTATCTATAAAATAGGCTTTTCATAGATGTTTAATTTTTTTAGATTATTTTTAATTTATTATATTTGCAAATATTTTTTATTGACTTTATTATTGACCTAGCTGACCTTATTGGTCTAAAGGAATAAAAGTGTTAAATGATACAAAATAAAAGCTTTAAAAGCTAAAGATAAAAAATATTATATTGCTGATTTGATAATTTGCTTATTTGTGTTTATCTAATGATAAAAAAACGTTTAACTATAAATGCTTTAAAACTTTAAATTATAAAAAGCAACTTTAGGTGAATATCCTGCTTTAAGTCTTTAAAATGCAAGAAAAGAAAAAGATAATTTAAAAATCAATTTAGCCCAAAATGATAGCATAAGAGAAAAATCTCAAACAACATTTAAAGAACTGGCATTAGAAAAAATAAAACTTTAAAAAATAGAATTAAGCGAAAAAAGCTATATGATTTATTTGCAAAGATTTGCTTTTGTATTATATTAGATAAATTACAAATTAAAGATATTTTAAAAAGTTTTGAGAAATTTAGAAAAGAGAATATAAAAGAAGGTACTGATAAATTTTTTCTCTTTTAAATGAAATTTTTAAATATGATGTTATAAAAGAATATATCAAAAATATCTTAATATAATTACGCTTTAAATTTAAAAAATTATCCTGTGAAGCATTAGGCTGACCATATTGATGAGATTGCTAATTTAAATTAGCAAGTCCAAAATATTTTTTATAAAATTTTTCAATATCTTCTTTAGAATATAATTCTGAATAATTTCTATACTACTTAAACTCTCTAAATTTACCCTTTATTCAAAAACTAATGATAAGTTGGATCTATACAGATCTTATGAGAATGGATGAAAGACTTGTAAAACTTACTCAAATAAGAAATGATGAATTAAGAAATATTTATAAAAAAAGGAAAATAATGAAAAATGATTTAAAAAGAGTATGTGTAAAACCTTATGATAAAGATAGGTTTGAAGTAGTTGATGATTATGCTTTTTCTTTACCAAGCTTTAACGGTGTTATACCTAAGGGTTTTAAAACTGATGGAGCAAGTATTCCTAGAATTTTTTGGAGTATTTATCCACCTTTTAAAAGTGAGTATTTTAGTGCTTGTGTAATACACGATTTTTTATGCATAAAAGCAAGAAGTAAGAATGATT
Organism: Campylobacter sp. TTU-622; assembly: GCF_016598965.1. Taxonomy (NCBI): domain Bacteria; kingdom Pseudomonadati; phylum Campylobacterota; class Epsilonproteobacteria; order Campylobacterales; family Campylobacteraceae; genus Campylobacter; species Campylobacter sp. TTU-622. The sequence goes on along the minus strand of NZ_JAENKR010000007.1, from coordinate 17,325 downwards.
ATATGTTAGCCAATAAGGTTTTAAAAGAGGCAATGCAAGCTTTAGAAATAAATGAATTTAAAATTTTTATTTTTTATCACTCTTGTAATTTGTTTCATAAAATTAAATGTTTAATAAAGGGGATAAAATGAGTTTGAAGTATTAAAATGAAGTATAGCATTGGGAAATTAAATAAAGAATTATAAACAATACTAGAAGAATATACAACAAGTACTTGCGTTATAGGAAAATTTAGAGTTTTTGATGATAAAGAAAATATACTTTTAGATTGCTTTTCCTTAGAAGAAGATAAAGAAGGCTTAGAAAGAGAGCAAGATTTAAGAGTTCTTGCTGGAATTTATAATCTTAAAAGACACAAGACTTCAAGCTTTAACGATAAAGGTAAAAAAGAAGTAGCAGGGGTTAAAGTTTTAAAAGATGATGATAGCATTATTAATATTTTTAATAATGATGTTCCTTTTGATAGACACATTCTTATACATTGGGGTAACACTGATAAAGATACCAAAGGTTGTATTTTACTAGGTTTAACTAAGTCTAATGATAATGAAAGCATAGGTTCAAGTAGATTAGCTTGTAAAAAATTTTATGATTTGGTGTATCATCAAGATTTAAGCAATATTAAGCTTGAAATAATTAACGAGTTAAACTAGTCAATGAATTTTTTATTTCAATATAAAAGCTATATTTTCATAGGAATACTTATTATCTCTATGGTATTTTTAAGTTTTAATCTTAAATTAACTAAGCAAGAATTAGAAACGACTAAAAATAATCTAAATCTTGCTTTAGAAGCTAATAATGAAAATTTAAAAAAACTAAAAGAGATAAATAAAATACATAAAGCACAACTACAAGCTATAAGCAATGCAAATAATGAAAAAGAGCAAATAAGAGAAAAGGTGAAATATGTTAAAGAATACATTTATAAAAGCAATGAAAATAACCTTACTAAGCTTTTTAACGATGTTATTGATAGGTTGTGGGAGCACAACGCAACAAGTGGTAACAAAAATTGAAATTCAAAAGGTTAAAATACCTAAAGAATTGCTAAGTTTAAGCCCATTGAAAAACCTAAATGTCAAATGATATAGAATAAAAACTTTAAAATTTAATAAAATATTGTATTATATTGTATAATTTATTTTTTTTCTGTTTGTCTTTTCTGGACCAATAAATTAAAGACTATAATTTTATTTAGCTTAGGGTTAATTTTCTAAAAGATAATAAGGATCATCTAGTAATTTTTTTAAAGTATTTGTTAGATAAGATTTAGAATCTATATTTATTATACAAGAATTTCCAAATTTTTCTTTTTTAAAATTATTAGAATTTTTTAATATCTTTATTTGTTTATAAACATCAAGATTTGAATTTGTATTTAGATTCCTTACATAGTATTTTATGTTTTTTTGAGAAATATTTCCCAACTCATCAATGATTTTTCCGCTAAAATTTTTAAAATATCTATAAGGTACTTTTGCTTTTTCTTCTATGAAATGTGTAAAAGTATAACCATTGATTTCTGATCCAAGAAGTATAATTTTTCCATTCATTTTATAAAGCGTATCATAAACACTGTTTTCTCCAAAGCAACTTGAATGATCTTTTAAAAATTCTTTTTGCTCTTTTCCTTTTATAGCAAAAGAAAAAATAGGATCATTGTTCCTTGTTGCTCCTTCATAGAATCTGAAAAACTCATTTAAAATTCCTACTTTACATTTGGAGTTTAATTTGTCATAATTTTCATTTTTGCAGAAACTATAAGTAAAAGTAGGCATTATAAGAGTTTCAGTTTCTCCTAAAATTTCTAGAAAAGCTTTAATATAAGTATTAAGGTATTCTTTTTTGGAAAGCAAAGGAAAACCAAAATTAAAGAGTTCGGTATGTATGCAAAGTACGTCACCTTTTTTAATGCCTAATTTTTCTAAGGTAATAAGTAAATCATTTAAGGTATAGTTTTTATCAGCTCTTAAAAAAGTATCCATTTTACTTCTTTTATTATTTTTGAGGACTTATTATATAAGATTTTGATAAATATGATATCCAAAAAATAAATAATTAAATATATCCAGTGCTTAAAGCTATAAAATATCCAGCTACACAAGAACTAAATACACCCAAAAGTCCAGGTATAATAAAGCTATGATTGATTACAAATTTACCTATATGAGTTGTTCCTGATCTATCAAATTGTATAGTTGCTAAATCACTTGGATAAGTAGGCAAAATATAATATCCATAGCAAGCTGCTGCAAAGGCTATGATTATACCTGGTTCTACGCCTATATTTAAAGCTAGTGGAACAAAAGCTGAAATAGCTGCTGCTTGAGAATTAACAAATTTTGAAATCAATAAAAGCATAATTGCATAAGTATAAGGATAATCTTTAACTATGTTTCCAAGTATTTCTTTCATCATTGGAGTGTGGATAGCAAACATAGTATCAGCCATCCAAGAGATTCCAAAAACTGCTACCATGGCAATCATACCAGATTTAAAAATTTCATTTGATGCAATTTTTTTAGTTTCTGTTTTGGTAAAAATAATTATCAAAGATCCAGCTAAAAGCATAAACATTTGTATAACAGATACCATAGATAAAATGTCTAATTTTGGATTTCCTAAACTATCAAATTGAGGGATATTATTTTTTACAATTTGTCCCCAATTTGGACGTAGAAAATCAAAAATTCCAAGCAAGGCAACACAAACAATAGCACCTAAAAAAATCCACATTGCCAACCAATTGTCTTTTGAAAGTTTTTCATTTAGTAAAGTTTTAGTATTTCCATAAACGTAATTTTTAAATTCTTCATTTTTAAGTTTATTTTGAAATTTTTCATCTCTATCTAAATCTTTACCTCTAAACCATGAAAAAATTCCCACACACAAAACCCCAAAAAGCGTACTAGGTATTGTAATTTGAAGCAAATTGATATACCCATCAAAACCTGCTAATTTATGATTTGAATTTAATAAAAGCGCAGTAAGTGAGACAACAGCAACAGAAACTGGGCTTGCTATAATTCCCATTTGAGAAGAGATTGAAGCTGCTGCCATAGGGCGTTCTGGACGAATATTATTTTTAATGGCTATATCATAAATGATTGGCATTATAGTATAAACAACATGACCTGTTCCGCAAAGTATAGTTAAAAAGCAGGTTATAAAAGGTGCAAGTATAGTTAAAAATTTGGGATTACGTCTTAAAATACGTTCTGCAATTTGAAGCATCACATCAAGTCCTCCACTAGCCTGCAGTGTTGCACTTGCAATAACTACTGCTAAAATTGTTAGCATTACATCAATAGCAGGTTTTCCTGGCTTTATATGAAAAGCAAAAACAAGCATTAAAATTCCTATTCCACCTAGTAATCCAAGTGCTATACCTCCTTTTTTGGCTCCATAAAAAAGACAAGCAAGAACTATAATAATTTGAATTAGAAATTGAACGCCTTCGCTAAGATTGGTTAAAAATTCCATTTTATTGCCTTTAATTTTTATTAATACTAATAAAATATTATATTAATAAAAATTAAATATATCTTATTAAAATATAAAAATATTTTTTATTTTAAGTTATTTTGATATTTTATTATGAGATAAATCAAGTAGGTTGACAATTTAAATATTGTTTTAGATAAATTAAAAATTGTATTAATTTTATACAAAAATTAACCAAAGATATTTGTAAAAATTTTAAAATTTAAATTAGACTTTTTTATCCATTCCCATATTTAAATCAAAATTTTTTGTATGTATATCAAATTTTGATTTAATGATATCTCCAACAAAGAAATTTGCACTTAAAAGACCTGCTTTATTGATATTTTTTTTAAGTTTATGCGCATTTTCATAAATATTTTTTCTAAATTCTTTATTTTCTACCATTATATTTATATCTATATATTTTTGATTATTTAAGGCGATTAAAATTTCTAAATTGCCAAGTTTTGAAAATTCAAGTTTAATTTGAGCAAAAAATTTATCTTTTTTTCCTCTTTTAAAGATGATTTTAGAATCATTTAAATCATCCCAAGAGAAAGGTATATGAGTATTGATAGAGTTATTAGCTAAAGACATTAATTGATTGATTTCAATTTGTGCAATAAGTCTATTAGCTTGATTGAAAATAGCTTCATTGTCTGTTGTTTTGGCTAAATTTGAAATTTGAAGCAAGGTGGATTTTATGTCGTTGTGTATATCATAGTTTATATCATTTTGTGTTCTTGGTTTAATATTTTGTATATCTTTTATAGAAAGATTAACCTTATGATCAAGATTTTTTAGCTCTATTAAAAGATTTTTAGCATTTTTGGAATTTGGATCAAGCTGTTTTAAACTTTCTTCAATTTTTTTAGAAAATGAAGTTAAAGCCTTGCTTAAATCTTCTGTTTCATTTAATACTTCTCCATTGTTTAAAAAAATTAAATTTTTAACATTTTGTTCGTTTAAATTTTCATTTTTTATAAGATTATTAAAGATATTTTGATTTAAAAATTCGTTTTTGTGAGTGGTATTTTCTATATTTATATCCATTTTTTGGGAATTTTTTATTTCTTTTTGTGGTATCTTATCTTCATTTTTACTAGTTTTTATCTCTTTTTTATCATTTTCCTTTTTTTGTGTTGTTGGTATTTTTTCTTCTATATTTTCTTGTTCTTCTTCTATATTTTTTTCTTGTTCTTTTATATCTCCTTGTTTTTTTATCATTGTATCTTTTGAATCTTCTTTAGTTTCTATTTTATTATTTTGTTCTTTTATTGTTTTATCTTTTGAATCTTTTGTTTCTAATTTAATATCTTTGGTATTAATTTGATTTTCTTTTTTTTCTATTGGAGTTGTAGTTTTGAAATTTTTTTCATTATCTGGTTTTTGATATTTGTTTTCAATAATGTTTTTTAAAATGCGTTCGAGTTTATCTAAGCTTTGCATAGCTTGTTTAAGAATTTGAGGATTTTTAATTGCTATATTTTGAGGTTTGCTAAGATCTTTTATAAAGTCTTTTTTTAATGCATTGATTTCATTTAAAATTCTATTTGCCACTGTAATAATTTTTTTTTGAGAGAATTCAGGATTTTTATTAATATAGTTTTTAAAATTTGTAATTTTTTTACCTAAGTTTATTAAGGCGTTAAAAGAACTATTTTTTAAAATTTGTTTATTTTCATCGATATTTTTTTCTATAATACTTTTGAGTTTTTCTAAACTTTGTTTTGGGCTTAAATTTAATGAATCAAGTTTTAAAATTTCATTGATAATACTTTCTTTGCTTAAAGATTTAATTCCATTGACAAGAGTATGAAAACTTTTGGGTAAAAGATCTTTATTAAGAGAATCTTTTAATTTGGCTTCAAAAAATATTCCAGAATTTTTAAACAATAACGCTACATCATTGTTTTTAACTTCTGCCATAGGTTTTAATAAATTTTGTAATTTATTCAATACTTGTGAAAATTGATTATTTTTTGAAAGTTCTTGTATTAGAGTTTTTAATTCATTTGCAAAATTTGGAGCAAGATTTAATCTATTGGCTTGTTTTAAAACAGGAGAATTTGGGTTTTTTTGGGCATTAATTTGATCAAGAAGCTTATTGATTAATTCTTTAAATTTTAAATCAGTTTTATTTTGTATAAATTTTTGTATATTTTCTTCAGAATCTATAACTTTATCTAAATTTTGTTTTAAGGTTTTATTTAGAAGATCTTTTGGATCTAATTTATCTTTTGATATAGTATCTTTAGAATTTGAATCAGGTTTAATTTCATTTTTAAGTTTGTTTCCTATTTGATTTGTAAGCGCTGTATTAATCATCATCTTATCTTTAATATTTTTATTTTTTTAGAAATAAAATTTGGTTTATTGATGGCAAAAATAAATAAAAATGCAAATAAAAATGCATAAAAATATATAAAACCATAAAAACTCAAATATTGCATTAAAATACCTAAGATTAAAGGAGAAAGTAAAGATCCTAAAGAATAACAAAACAATACTCCACGCCCAAGTTCTACTATATTATCTTTTGAAGTTAAAGCATCGTTAGCACGAGCAAGTGCTAAGGCATAAAGACAAAAAGTTCCAAAACCTAAAAAGAAAGCTAAAAAATACTGAAAATAAATATTTGGTTTAAGAAGCAAAAAACATAACATAGTTAAAAAACCTATGAGAACGCAAATAATAATAGCAAATTTTCTTCCTAATTTATCGGAAATAAAACCCATAATTGCTTGAGCTAAAAATCCTCCTAAAGTTGCACAAGCTATAAAATAAGAAACAAATTTTGTATCATAGCCTTGCAAAATGATAAACAAAGAAGACATAGAAAAAAATCCCCCAATGAGTAAGCCCCCAACAAAACTTGTTGCAATAGCTAATGGAGCTATATTAAAAATTTTAGGTATAGAAATAGGATGAGGTTTTGGTATTGCTGGTTCTTTAATCTTGATTAAATTTAAAGGCAAAGAAGAAAATAAAATCAAGCTAGCACTTATAATAAAAATAGTATATTGATTTAAATTTAGAGCTAAAATTAAAGTTCCTAAGGCATAAGAGAAGTAAAAAATTATTTCATAAAAACCTAAAATTCTAGATCTTGTAGCATTTTTAGATTTTTCGTTAAGCCAAGACTCTATAGCCATAAGCAAGCCATAATAGCAAATTCCAATTAAAAATCTTAAAAAAGCCCAAAAAAATAAATTATTACTTAAAGCGTGTAAAATAGCAGAAATTCCAAAAATAGAAACAAAAATTCCAAAAGATCTAATATGTCCTATTTTAGATATAATTTTATGAATTCCTATTGTTGCACATAGGGCACCTATAAAAAAACAAGAACTAATCACTCCTATCATTAAAGAACTTGAGTTGTTTTCTTTTAAAATAACTCCTATAGAGCTCATCATCAAGGCATTTCCAGCAAATAAAAAAGCCATAGAGGCAAATAATGCCATTAAAGATCTAATAATTCTTGTTAAACTCATATTTTACACATAAAGCAAATATTATAATACATATTAATAAAGCCGAAATTCCACCCAAATAAGCAAAAGTAGAAAAAATGCCTTTGCGATTTAAAAATAAAAATCCAGCGACTAAAATTCCATAAGCTAATAATTTAAATAAAGTAAAAAACAAAGTAAAATTTTGTATTTTATCTTTAAAATTCAGTTTTAAATCGTCATTTACCTTTTTAAATTTTATAATTTTTTGATCTTTTTTATAATTTTTAATGAAAATATTTGGTATTTGATCAAATTTATATTTATATGTATTTTTTACAATATTCTTTTGATAATTAAAATAAGAAATAATGATGATCAATAAACTACTAAAAAAAGCAATTTCAAAACTTAAAATATTTTTTTGGTTTAAAGAATGAGTAAAAAAAGAAAGTCCATAAAAAAATATATGGACCATAATAAATAATAAAAATAATTTTTTTTTATCTTTTGTTTTCATTTTTTATTTTGAAATTCTTCATAACTTTTAACCTGTGCTTTATAGGCTTTATATACATTTAAAATAGCTGCTGCTATTCCCCAAAAAATTCCAAGCCAAAAAAGAAAGGTAATTCCTGTAATCTTTTTTAAAAAATAACCCAAAGCTATACCAAGGATAATAGCTACAACGATAGAAATTCCAAGACTTAAACCATTTGCAGCCTCTATGCTTTTTTGAATAATTTTTTTTCTTTTGCTCATAATTTTTTAAAACTTTCTCTTGCGGCTTCTAGTGTAATATCAATGGTTTTTTGATTCATTTTTGAACAAATAAAACCTGTCTCAAAAGAAGAAGGAGCTAGATAAATTTTATTTTTAATCATATTTTGATGAAATTTAGCAAAAAGTTTTAAATCAGATTTTAAGGCATCTTGATAATTTTTTACTTCATTTTCATTAAAAAAATATCCAAACATTGAGCCAACATAAGAAGTTTGCAACGCTATACCTTTTTCTTTAGCGAGTTGTTTAAGTCCTAAAGTCAATTTTTTGGCAAGTTTTTCAAGTTTGTTATAGAGATTTTTTGTATTTTTTGCTTTGCTAATGCTTGCAATTCCAGCCGCCATAGCCAAAGGATTACCACTTAGTGTTCCTGCTTGATAAACTCCGCCTAATGGGCTTAAATAATCCATAATTTTAGCTTTTGCAGCAAAAGCTGCTGCTGGCATTCCTCCGCCAATAACTTTACCAAAAGTTACGATATCAGCTTCTATTTTATTGATTCCATATGAACCTAAAAATGAAGCCCTAAATCCACTCATTACTTCATCAAAGATGAGTAAAGTTTCATTATCTTTACAGATTTTAGTCAATTCTTTTAAAAAGTCAATTTCTCCTTTTACTAAACCCATATTTCCAGCTATAGGTTCTATAATAACACAAGCTATATCTTTATGCTTATGAAAAAGTTCTTTAACGCTTTCTATATTATTATAAGTTGCTACTAAAGTTTGCTTTGCAACATCTTTTAAAACTCCTAAAGAGCTAGGAGAATTAAATGTAGCAGCTCCGCTTCCAGCACTTACCAATAAAGAATCAGAATGTCCGTGATAACAACCTTCAAATTTGAGAATTTTATCTTTTTTTGTATATCCTCTAGCAAGTCTTATAGCACTCATCGTTGCTTCTGTGCCACTATTTACGAAACGAATTTTATCAAGATGAGGAAAAGATTCTAGGATAAGTTTTGCAAGCGTGGTTTCAAGTAAAGTAGGGGCACCAAAACTTGATCCTTTTTTTAAAGCTTTAATGCAAGCATTTTGTATATCTTTATCGCAATGTCCAAAAAGTAATGGACCCCAACTCTGAACATAATCAATGTAAGCTTCATTATTGATATCATAAATATAAGCCCCCTTGCCATGATCTATAAATAAAGGATTGCTTTGAACGTTTAAAAAAGCACGCACAGGAGAATTAACTCCACCTGCTATAAATTTAGATGATTCTTCAAAAGCTTGTTTATTTGTCATTATTTTTCCTTATGATTAATATAATTATATAAAGTTACTATTTCATCTTCAGTAAGAGAATAACTTGGCATAATAGATTTTGAATCTTTTTCTTGAGTAAGAGCTAATTTAAATTGTTCAAAACTCAAATTTTGAATGCTTGGAATTTTATAAGGTATTTTTGTATCTTTTTTGGTGATATATCCTAGAATTTGCTCATCTCCATTTTTTCCGTGACATTCTTTACAGCTGATTCCTCTTGGGTTTTCATATAGCATTTTAGCGTATTCTCTCATAGTGATAAAATCTTCTGCAAAAAGTCTTGGAAAAATAAACAATATTATAAAAATAAGTCTCAAATTCTACCTTGTTAATAAATTCTTAATATGATACAATTTTTATTTTAAAAAATGTATAAATTTAAAAAGGAAAGCAATGGTTTTACTTGATGGCAAAGCTTTAAGTTTAAAAATAAAAAATGAATTAAAACTTAAAGTATTAGAGCTTAAAGAAAAATCTATAGAACCTTGTTTAGCTGTTATTTTAGTTGGAGATGATGAAGCAAGTAAAGTTTATGTGCAAAATAAAATTAAAGCTTGTGAATTTTGTGGTATTAAATCGCTTTCTTATCATTTAAAAAAAGATATAACTCAAAATGAACTTTTAGCCCTTATTAATACTTTAAATTATGACGATAGTGTCCATGGGATTTTGATCCAACTTCCTTTACCTAGTCATATTAATAAAGATATTATTTTAGAAAATATTGCAAGTTCTAAAGATGTTGATGGTTTTCATCCTATAAATGTAGGATATTTAAATTTAGGTTTAGAAAGTGGCTTTTTACCTTGTACACCTTTGGGGGTAATTAAACTTTTAAAAGCTTATAATATCCATTTAACAGGACTTGATGCTGTGGTTATTGGAGCTTCTAATATAGTAGGGCGTCCTATGGCAACCATGCTTTTAAATGCTGGTGCTAGTGTAAGTATATGCCACATTAAAACAAAAGATTTAAATTTTTATACAAAAAAAGCTGATTTGATTGTAGTAGCTGCGGGTTGTGCTCATTTATTAAAGGCTGATATGATAAAAGAAGGTGCTATTATCATAGACGTTGGTATTAATCATCTTGATAATAAAATCGTAGGTGATGTTGATTTTGAAAATGTTTCAAAAAAATCAAGCTATATTACACCTGTTCCTGGTGGTATAGGCCCTATGACTATAGCAATGCTTTTAGAAAATACAATTAAATCAGCAAAAAATAGACTTTAATTTAGGAAAATTATATGCAATTTTTAAAGAAACTTTATCATTTTTCTCAATCTTGGACCGGAACTATTGTTATCGTTCTTTTGGTGATATTCTTTTTTATTCAAGCTTTTGTTATTCCTTCTGGTTCTATGAAAAATACTTTGTTGATTGGAGATTTTTTATTTGTAAAAAAATTCAGCTATGGTATTCCAACCCCGCATATCCCTTGGCTTGAAATTCCTGTTTTGCCCGACTTCAATAAAAATGGACATTTAATTTCTGCAGAAGGTCCTAAAAGAGGGGATATAGTAGTTTTTAGAAATCCTAAGAATACTAAAGAACATTATGTAAAACGCTGTGTAGCCTTAGGACTTGATCGTGTAGTTTATGCTAATAAAACCTTATATATAAGGATGCACGAAGGTGATGATTTTATGAAAGAACACTATAAAGATGATATAGTTGTTTTAGGTGGAGAAATTTATGTTAAAGAACCTTACAAACAAAAAGGTATTCACTATGATCCACATAAAAATATAGAAAGAGAAATTTTAGAATATATGATGAGAAGTGATTTTGCTATGTCTCCTATCTATTTTAAAGAATTAGGCACCAATGTGGGCTTTAATGGTGGTAATGCTTATATTTTTGATGTTCCAGAAAATGAATATTTTATGGTGGGAGATAATAGAGACAATTCTTACGATAGCCGTTTTTGGGGAAGCGTGCCTTATAGTTTGATTGTTGGAAGTCCTTGGTTTGTATATTTTTCTTGGGATGAAGAAAAAAATGTGCGTTGGGATAGGGTAGGACGTTTTGTAGAAACTCTAGAAAGCGATGAATATTTTGATAAAAATTCAAATCAGATTTCATCACAATGATACCGAGTCTTATTAGATTTATAATTATATGCTAATATAACTTTAGTGTTATAGACTAAACAAAATTAAGTATATTTTTTAAAATAATACTTGACAAAATATCACTAAAGTTATATAATTATCAAAAATTATAGATTTTTTAAGAGTTTGACAATGATAAAAGTTGAGGATAAAAGAGAATTAATTTTAAAATCTATCATCGAAACTTATTTGTTAGATAATACACCTATAGGTTCTAATGAATTAAATTCTAGTCTTTGTATTCCAGCTTCTACTATACGTGTATATCTTAAAAAGCTTAGCGATGAAGGACTTATAACTCAAATTCATATTAGCAGTGGTAGAATTCCTACTATTTTAACTATGCAAAATTATTGGAAAAATGAGCTTGATATTGATAGTGAGCTTGATATTAAAAATGAAATATTTTTATATCATTTACTTAAAGAATACAAGATTTATTGTTTAGTTTATGGCGGTAGAGATCTTATTTTAAAAGAAATTTTTAACTTAAATAATAAATTTATTGTTTTAGATTTTGAAGAAAATGAAATCGTTTTAAAATATAACATTCAAGCTTTTGATTTTTTAAAAACTTTAATAGGATTAAATCTTTTTGATTTAGAAGATATAGTTTTAAAAGTTAAATTTTTTGAACTTGCTCAAAAAATTTCAAATTTAAAACAAGGTTTAATTTATAGTAAAATCAATGAACAAAGAGCTTATCAAATTTATCAAAACGATGAATTTGCTAAGCTCTTAGATTGTGCAGTTGATAGAAAATTCGGCGAAAGTCTTCAATTTGAACCTTTATTTAAAAAAGGTTTTATGGGATTTAAAATCAATGCACAGTTTTTGGGCAAAAGTGTAAATATTATCTTCGCGGGTAGTGTTTATACGGATTATAATAAAGTTTTAAAACAGATAAAGGAGGCTGCGTGAATCAAGAAAACAATGAAGAAATGATTGAAAATAATCAAGAAATAGAACAAGAAAAGCAAGAAGAAAGCAAAGAAGCCATTTTACAAAAAGAATTAGATGAACTTAAAGATAAATATATAAGAGCTAATGCTGAATTTGAAAATATTAAAAAAAGAATGGAAAAAGAAAAAATTTCAGCAATGCTTTATGCAAATGAAAGTTTTGCCAAAGATTTGCTTGATGTTTTAGACGCATTAGAAGCAGCTTTGAATGTTGAAGCAAATGATGAAATAAGTTTAAAAATTAAAGAGGGGGTTCAAAATACTCTAGATTTATTTATGAAAAAGCTTGAAAAAAATGGTGTAAAATCCATAGATGAAATTAAAGAATTTGATCCTAATTTACATGAAGCTATGTTTCACGTAGAGAGTAAGGATCATCAAAGCGGAAGTATTATACAAACTCTACAAAAGGGTTATAAAATCAATGATCGTGTAATACGACCTGTAAAAGTTAGTGTAGCAAAATAAATTATTATAAAGGATATAAAATGAGTAAAGTTATAGGTATAGATTTAGGAACAACCAATTCTTGTGTTTCTGTATATGAGCGTGGCGAAAGTAAAGTAATTCCAAATAAAGAAGGGAAAAATACAACTCCTTCTGTAGTTGCTTTTACAGATAAAGGTGAAATTTTAGTTGGTGATAGTGCTAAGCGTCAAGCAGTAACTAATCCTGAAAAAACAATTTATTCTATTAAAAGAATAATGGGTCTTATGATAAATGAAGAAGCAGCAAAAGAAGCCAAAAATAGACTTCCATATCATATCACTGAAAGAAATGGAGCTTGTGCTATTGAAATTGCAGGCAAAATTTATACTCCACAAGAAATTTCAGCTAAAGTTTTAATGAAATTAAAAGAAGATGCAGAAGCTTTCTTGGGTGAAAAAGTTGTTGATGCGGTTATTACCGTGCCTGCGTATTTTAATGATGCTCAAAGAAAAGCTACAAAAGAAGCAGGAACGATAGCAGGACTTAATGTTTTAAGAATTATCAATGAGCCTACCGCTGCAGCTTTGGCTTATGGTCTTGATAAAAAAGATAGTGAAAAAATCGTTGTTTATGATTTAGGTGGAGGAACATTTGATGTTACTGTGCTTGAAACCGGAGATAATGTTGTAGAAGTTTTGGCAACTGGTGGTAATGCTTTCTTAGGTGGTGATGATTTTGATAATAAATTAATTGATTTTCTAGCAACTGAATTTAAAAATGAAACAGGCATAGATCTTAAAAATGATGTAATGGCTTTACAACGTTTAAAAGAAGCCGCAGAAAATGCTAAAAAAGAATTAAGTTCAGCTAATGAAACTAATATCAATTTACCATTTATTACAGCTGATGCAAGTGGTCCAAAACATTTAACTAAAACAATCACTAGAGCAAAATTTGAAAGTATGATTGAAAGTTTAGTGGCTGAAACTATTACTAAAATCAACGAAGTAGTAAGTGATGCAGGACTTAAAAAAGATGAAATTAAAGAAATCGTTATGGTAGGGGGCTCTACTCGTGTTCCTTTAGTTCAAGAAGAAGTTAAAAAAGCTTTTGGAAAAGATCTTAATAAATCAGTAAATCCAGATGAAGTTGTAGCAATTGGTGCTGCAATTCAAGGTGCGGTTATAAAAGGTGATGTTAAAGATGTACTTTTACTTGATGTTACTCCGCTTTCTTTAGGTATTGAAACTTTAGGCGGAGTAATGACTAAAATCATCGAAAAAGGCACTACTATACCAACTAAAAAAGAGCAAGTTTTCTCAACTGCAGAAGACAATCAAAGTGCAGTTACTATCAATGTTTTACAAGGAGAGAGAGAATTTAGCCGTGATAATAAATCTTTAGGAAATTTCAATCTTGAAGGAATTCCACCTGCACCACGTGGTATGCCGCAAATTGAAGTTACTTTTGATATCGATGCTAATGGTATTTTAACTGTAAGTGCAAAAGATAAAGCAACAGGAAAAGCTCAAGAAATCAAAATCACAGGTTCAAGCGGTTTAAGTGAAGAAGAAATTGATAAAATGGTAAAAGATGCAGAACTTCACAAAGAAGAAGACAAAAAACGTAAAGAAGCTGTAGATGCTAGAAATTCAGCTGATAGCCTTGCTCATCAAGTAGAAAAATCTCTAAATGAGCTAGGAGAAAAAGTTGCAGATGATGAAAAAGCAAAAATCCAAAAAGCATTAGATGACTTAAGAGAAACTCTTAAAAATGAAAGTGCAAGTAAAGAAGAAATCGAAAGCAAAATGAAAGCTTTAAGTGAAGTTTCTCATAAATTAGCTGAGAATATGTATAAAAAAGATGAGCCAAATACAGCAAATGATAAAAAGAAAAAAGATGATGATGTAATCGACGCTGAAGTTGAATAAAACTCTCTAAATTCTTCAATCAAGCCTTTTTAAAAGGCTTGATTCAATTCTATTTTATCTTATTTAATTTTTAAATATCTTTTAGTGATGATTTTATATAATTTTTTTATTAAAATACGAGGAAATCATTTTTACAATTTGTTCTGATTTGTCAATTCTTTCATTATCTTTAAAAATCAAAATATTTATTTATAAGAATTATAAATTTTATATTTGTTTTTGTTTGTATGTTTATTTTTATTATTTGTGTTTAGTTGTTTAGTTTTATTTGTTATTTTTAATCTTTATTGTTTTAATTATTGCTTTTATGTTATTTTTATTATTTTTTATTTTAACTTTCTATCATTTAATTTTATTCTATATTTAAACTTATGATTTAATTTATTAAGCTTTTAAAAGAATAAACCCCAAACAACTTAAAGTCATTTAGGGTTAAGGAGATTAAACTAGTTCTTTATATTTATTCTAATTTAGAATTATTTATATTCTTTTACCACACATAATTAAATTGAGCATATCCTGTATGGGTATTACCATCTTTATCAAACATTCCATTGTAGTTTAAGCTAAAGTAGAATGCTTCATTAAGAGGAATGATAAAAGAGCTTGTGATATATTGTTGAACTCTTGGTAGATCAAATGTATCACTTACTTTAACACTACCAAATCTAGCTTTAGCTTTTACACTAGGATTGATATTAAATTTAGCTCCAAGAGTTAAAGAGGTTTTTAAATTTGGTAACCAATCTCTAAACCATGTAAAGCTTGTTTTAGTAGAGAAGAGATTTAAATAGTTTGCATAGGTTCTCTCTCCTCCATTAACTGTAGCTTGACCTATAGTATTTTGCATAGAGAAAGCCTCTGTATAACCTCCTTCATAGGCTAAGCCAACTTCTGGTGAGAATATATCTTTATCTTTAATAAAATTCATACCTAAATTAGCATTAAGTCCATAAGCATAAGAATTAGGTTCAGCTTTAGCTTCATTATTTCCTATTTTTTTAGTTAAATCATTTTTAATTAAAGCTGTTTTACCTTGAGCTTTAATATAAACTTCTTGTCCTTTTTCTGTAGTAAATAAGGTATTAAAGTATTTTAAACCTGCATAATAAGTTCTATTATTGATATTAAAATAAGTTGAACTCATTTTTGTATCTTCATAACCTACATATACACCATATATTCCACTATCTTTTAAAGTAGAATAACCTATAATAGTTCCTTTAGTATGTCCTTTACTTTCTTCATTTAAAGATAGTTCAACATTCTGTGAAGAAGCATAAGGAAGTATAAATAAAGAGTGTTCTTTATTCATTCCATAAGAAGCATTTTTAAAATCACTCTTTATATAATCACTTGCATCAGAGTATAAATTACCTTTTTCTTGCATAGCCATTCTTTGAGCTCTACTTGAAGAGCTTAGATAAAAGCTTTGCATAGAATTACCCATAACATTATCAATAAAGGTTGATCTTCTTGAAGTTGTAGAGATTAAAGATCTAAAGGTTGCACCTGATATAGAGGCATTAAGGTTAAAGCTTTGATAAATTTTTCCTGTTGTAGGATCATAGATTAAGTTTATATCTCCACTACCATTAGTTGTTACATTGCTTACATTACCTTTATCAATTCCACTGATAACATCACTTATATCATCAAGATTATCTAGATCAAGATTAGCTTCATCTATGGTTATATTATCTGCACTTACATTACCTGAACCATTTCCACCTACAACTATAGTATCTAAGTTACCTGATTCATCTGAAGTTACAAGCCAATCTTCTATGACTATGCTACCAGATCCATTATTAGTAAGATTGTTACCACTACTATCCTTATCTATAGTTCCTTGGTTATTTACGAAGATAGTTCCGCTACCTTTATTAGTAACACCACTTGTAATGGTTGCACTAGAATCATTTTTTAAGGTTAAATCATTGTTTGAACTATTTACAATATTACCATAGATAATTCCATTATCAGTATTTAAAATACCGCTACCATTTTTAGAAGTAATAGTTCCACCATTTTCAATGGTGATGCCGTGTGTTTGAACATCTGCATCTTTTTGTCCTATGGTTCCAGTATTAATAATACCGCCATTATTACCTTGAATGGTTCCAGATACAGTGATACTTGTATTTACTTGTTTGCCTGCTCCTATATAAATGCCAGCATTACCACCTTCTAATCTACCTTTTACGTCTATGCCTTCGCCTGTGATATCTTTACCACTTCCATCAATGTGGATTGCATCATTGCCTGCTTTAATGACGCCTCCGCTTTCTATGGTGATTTTACCGATATTTGTTGTATTACCACTAACATCGCCATGATCATAAAAACTTATACCATTTAATTTAGCATCAATAGTTCCTTTATTGGTAAGCGTACCTATTTTATTTCCTGCTTCTACTAAGATACCATTAGAGTTTGATTGTATAGTGCCTTCATTGGTAAAGGTGTTTATAGTAGATATACTACTATAAACAGTTGCAAGAGCAATACCTGCTGCAAGATTATTATTGCTAGTTGATTCTATGGTTCCTTTGTTAGTAAAATTTTCAATTGATGAAGCAGATAATTTTATACCTACTTTGCCAGAGATGGAACTTTCATTGGCAAAATTACTTATAGTACTATTTCTTAAAGATATACCTATTGAACCCCCTCCATATTGATTTGGTTCTGCTGTTCCACTAGTTTTTATAGTTCCTTTGTTGGTAAAATTTTCTATAGTAGAACTACCAACATAAACCCCACTTCCATTATCACTACTTATCAATTTCTCATTAGTAAAAGTTTGAATACTAGCACTTGAAATACTAACACCAGTATTTATAGCTGTTATAGTTCCGCTGTTGGTTAAAGTATTTATAGTAGAA
>NZ_JAENKR010000079.1:0-5816 GCF_016598965.1 Campylobacter sp. TTU-622 | reverse complement strand
ACCATATATAGCAAAATCATCTTCAGATAAATTTGCTATTATAGCACCACATCTTGCACTTGCCTCAATTAAAATAGCTGTTTTGTGATAAATCATCTTTAAGTATTTATTCTCATCAATATTAAATTCTTGACTTAAATTAATATCCATAAATTCACCAAGAGATAATTTAACCACAGCATCAGAAACTATTTGTGCAAAATTAGTATCTATTTTAGAAAGCTCAAAAAAAGCTTTAGAGTATAAAATATCTCCGAGCATTAAAGCGTTTTTAGCTCCAAATTTATCATTAATAGAACGTGCCCCTCGTCTTAATTTTGCCTCATCAATTATATCATCGTGCAAAAGACTTGCTAAATGTATAAGCTCTATAATAGCACAAAGCTTAAAGGATGTATCATTTTTCCCTGCTATATTTAAAAGTAGTTTTGAACGAAGTTTTTTCCCTGTATTGATATTATCTAACATTACTAAAACTGGTGTATAATCTAAATCTTTTAAATAATTTTGAATTAAACTATCAATTTCTTGCAATTTTTTTCCTTATTTTTGTTCTTGATTGGTTAAAGGTTTAACTTGCGGTTCATTAAAGTTAATCATAGGTACAACTTGATTATCCTGTGGAGGATTTTTTAAAGGAAATTTTCTTGGATCTAAAAATTTAACAGCTAAACGCGCATCCTTATCCTCTATATACACCACAAAAGTAGCCTCACCTTTGTTATAAGAGTTAAATTCTAAAATCAAACGTGCTCTATCAATATGAGGATTGGTATAATCTGGAATTAAAGTCTGAGTAACCCAATTTAAATTTCTACGCAAAGACATAGTAAATTGCCTTGGAAATTTTCTAAATTTAGAATGTACTATAATATTTGTATTATCAAATAAAGTCCAGTAAAAATCAAAATTTTGCACTTTATCCTCATATCCAAGCTCTTGAATTTCTACACTTGCTCTTTCATCTTTTTTTAAAATAAATTTATAAGTATGCTGAAAAACTGGCAAAGAAGCTTTTAAATCTTGCACACTAAAAATTAACAAAAAACATATTAAAAAATATATAAAAATATTTTTCAAATTTAACCTTCATATCCTAAAATTTCAGCACTTAAACCAATAAAAATATCGTTTTGTCTTTCTTTTATAAATTCATTATTTTCAAATATAAATTTTTTAATATCTCTATCATCTATCTTTTGGCGCTCTAAAAGTTCTATCATTGCTATATGTTCTGCAAAAAAATTATCAAAAGTTTTTTCTAATGCTCCTAAATTTCCGTTTTTAATAATTTCTATAAATTTTTCTTTAGGAGTTTTATTTAACATTTCATCAAAAATATCCATTATTTTCCTTAATTAAGAACAATTGATTATAAAATTTTAATAGTTAAAAGTAGCTAAATCAAAATAATAATAAAAAAATATTAAATAATTTTTAACTCTTTTTATGAATGTTATAAAAAGAGTTAAATATAAAAGTTTAGCTCATAAATTAATTTTTCACTCTACTAGCGTATTCAATACCTAAATCAAAAGCTTTTGCATTGGCTTCTTTTGTTTTAGCTGGCACCATCTCAAGCATAATTTCTCTTAATATATTTAAATCAATACACTTGCTCATATAAGCAGCAATAGCTAATGCAATTACAGATTGAGTTGCAACATTGCCTACCTCATCTTTAGCAATACTAATAATAGGAATTTTAAAAATTTGCCATTTTTTATAATCTTGTTCCTCTGGATAAACTAAGTTAGGCTCAATTACTATAATACCATTATCTTTAACTCCATCTTTAAAACCTTTATAGCCTTTATTTGCGGTAGAAAGCATAAAATCAATCTCTCCTTCTATGGCATAAGGAAAAAGAATTTCGCTCTCATCTATAATTACATCAACTTTTGTAGGACCTCCACGCACTTGTGAAGTATAAGTTGAAGCCTTAAAAGCATAAAGTCCTTTTTTAATTGCAGCTTTAGCTAAGATTTCTCCTGCAGTAATAACACCTTGACCACCCTCACCTCCGAATCTTAACTGAAATTTCATTGTAATGCTCCTAAATTTACCATTCTTCCCTCTTGAGCTGCTTTACGCACTTCTTCATAAGCTTCACAATATTCTCTACAATCTTTATTTTGATATAAAATACCTGTTGGAAATTTATCTTTTCTTTCTTGAGGATCCATTTGTTCAAATTTAGTTTTTTCAACGCAACGTTCTTTGATCCAATTAAGCATGGAAACAGCTTCGCCCATTTTATTTTTACGTCCAAGATTAATATGACAATTTGAAAAAATATCAACAAAACTATAACCTTTATGTTCTAAAGCTTTATAAATAATATTTTCAAGTTTGTTTATTTCTATTACATTTGATCTTGCTACAAATGTAGCACCAGCAGCTTTAGTAAGCTCACAAGCATCAAAATTAGGGTCTATATTACCAAATTGAGCTGTAACGGTATAAAAACCTAATGGAGTAGTTGGAGAGGTTTGAGAATTTGTTAGACCATAAATAAAATTATTAATCAATATATGAGTAATATCAATATTTCTTCTACAACCATGTATAGTGTGATTTCCACCGATAGCTAAAGTATCACCATCTCCACTTACTACAATCACGTGTTTTTTAGGATTTGCTAATTTAATACCCGTTGCATAAGCAATAGCTCTACCATGAGTTGTATGGACTGTATTGCAATTAACATAAGAACTAGTTCTACCACTACATCCTATACCAGAAACTAGACAAACATCATCCATACTCCAGCCAATTTTTTCTATAGCACGAATAATACTTTTTAAAATAACACCATCACCACAACCCCAACACCATTGAGTTGGAAGCTTATCTACTCTTAAATACTCATCATAATTAAAAGCCATTTTATAAATTCTCCTTTACCTTAACTATAATCTCATCTGGAGTAATAGGACGCCCATTAGCCTTAAGTAATGAAATTAAATCATCTCTTTTGCTTACTCTTTGTATTTCTTCTAAATATTGACCCATATTAAGTTCGCAAACCATAATTTTTTCAAATTTTTTAACAACTTTTTCGATTTTATTTTCTGCCACAGGATACAAAGTTATAGGCCTAAAAAGTCCTACTTTTATTCCATCTTGTCTTAATCTTAAAATAGCCTCTTTTACAGAGCGAGAAACACTTCCATAAGCAATAATCAAAAATTCTGCATCATCAAGATAGTATTCTTCATAAGAACATATTTCATTAGTGCGATTTTTGATTTTTCCTATAAGTCTTTGTATATTTTTTTTAACAATCTCACCATCTTCTGTTGGAAAACCTATATCTCCGTGATGAAGTCCAGTAATGTGATATCGATAACCTGTAAAAAAAGGATTTAAAATAGCACTTTCGTTTTCACCTACAGCATAAGGCTTATAGTTTTTTTTATCTCCTTCAAATTTAGCACGATTAATAATTTCTAAATCTTTTAATTCTGGAAGTATTGCTTTGCCATTCATGTGACCAATAGTTTCATCCATAAGTAAAAAAACAGGGGTCATAAATTTTTCAGCTAAGTTAAAAGCTCTAATAGTTTCACTATAAGATTCTTCTAAAGATGCAGGGGCAATAGCAATACTTGCATAATCTCCGTGAGTTGGAGATTTTGCTTGAAACAAATCTCCTTGTGCTACTCTTGTTGGAAGTCCAGTAGAAGGACCTCCTCTCATCACATTTACAATCACTAAAGGAATTTCTGCAATAAAAGCATAGCCAATTTGTTCTGATTTTAAAGAAATTCCAGGACCACTGCTTGCTGTCATTGCTTTTACTCCACTCATTGAAGCACCTATAGCTACACTAATACCAGAAATTTCATCTTCCATTTGAATAAAGGTTCCATTGTTTTTTGGCAATAAATAACTTAACTCATGAGCTATTTCTGAGCTTGGGGTAATAGGATAACCTCCAAAAAATTTACATCCACAATCAATTGCAGCCTTTGCAATTAATGAATTTCCAGTTGCTATAATTTCTCTCATCTTACTTCCTATATTAATTTTTTATAATTGTTATCTTTTATTAATTTTGCTCTATCTCTTGCTTGTGGTGTTAATTTAGCAAATTGAAATTCACTTTTTTTGGCTACCATAATTGCAAAATCAGGACAATGGACTTCACACTCGCTACAACCTATACAAGATTCAGGATATACAACTTCTATCATTTGACCTAAAACAGCATGAATCTCATCACGCATTGCTAAAACCCCTGCTGGACAATAACTTACACATATATTACAAGCTTTACATCTTTTTTCATCAACCCAAACTGGAGTATTTTCCGGTGCTATCAAGCTCATTTATGCTCCTTGATAAAATAAAAATTTTTAAATATTTTAATTTGATTTTATTTTTAATTTTATTAAATATAATAATTTTCATAAAAAAACAGCAATTTTGTTTC
Source organism: Campylobacter sp. TTU-622 (assembly GCF_016598965.1). Lineage (NCBI taxonomy): Bacteria > Pseudomonadati > Campylobacterota > Epsilonproteobacteria > Campylobacterales > Campylobacteraceae > Campylobacter > Campylobacter sp. TTU-622. The sequence goes on along the minus strand of NZ_JAENKR010000079.1, from coordinate 1,378 downwards.
AATTTGTTTCAAATGGTGAATTTTTAAAACTATTTAAACAAATTTGTTGGTAACTCAATAATATTTTTTATAAGATTAAAAGGTGATTTTACAACATCTCCTAAAATTTGAGTATGAAAATTAGGATTATCTAAAGAACCATCTACTTTGATATTAGTGCTTATCTCTTGATTTTTACCCAAAATAACGTAATTTATAATTGGAACTTTAGAAATAACACTAGAGGCTGATTTTAAAGTCTTAAGTTCTAAATTTAAATCTATATTTTTTAAACGCAAATTAATATTTCCAACTCCAAAAATATCAACACTTTCACCATTTAAACTAATTGCCTTAACCCTAAACAAATCCTTCTTGCGATCAAAAACAACTACTCCATCAATTACACTAAGACCCTTTTCATTAAAAGTTGGAGTTTTAAATAAAAGCAAACTTGGAACCGTATCAATAAAACTTATAAGCTGATTTGTTCCTTTTAAATCTTTAATAAAAGTATTTTTGATTTTAAATTGTCCTTCAAAATCCTCAAAATTTCTACCAGTGACATTTAAATCAAAAACCCCTTGTAAAACGGCTTGCTTTTGAAGAAAAGTATTTAAAAACTCATCATTAATATTGTTAATATTTAAATTTATATAATTTGGCGAAAAATCAAAATTTAAATTTGTATCATTTTTATTAGCTTTAATGTTTAAAGTATTTTCATTAAGATTTGCTTCCAAGCGATCAAATGATAAAGTATTATTAGTATCTTTAAAAATAATATTAAAATTAGCTCCACCAAAATAAATATTTTCAGTATTAGAATCTAAACTAAAAAATTTTTCTTTATCTTCTTTATAAATATAAGTTAAATTTCTAAAATGAATTTCTTTATTTTTATCGCTTAATATTGCACTAATTAAATCACTTTTTGAGTTAATAAAAATAGTATTTTGTTTTTTTTCTATATAAAAACTATCATTTTGATAAGGATTGCTACCATTTAAAAAATTACTTTGAAAAGAAGCATTATTAATCTCTATTTTAAAATTATCAAAATCACTTCCGCTATAAATAACACTTTGAGCATTTTTAAAACCCAATTGTTTAAGCAAAGGAGAATATAAAGCCAATATTGAAGGATTATTTAAATTGATTGTTAAATTATCTGAAATTTCTAAATCTAATTGCCACTTAGGGATAAAAACTTTGCAGTTTTGAGTAAAATCAAGATCTATAATAAGATCTTCATTTTTTATATCAAAAATATTATTTTCCACACTAAATTGACCTATTTTTGTATTAAATTGACCTATTTTTGTATTTAAATCAATACTAGCATTAAAATCTGCTTTTAAAAATTTATTTGTGATATTAGCTTCTTCTATATTTAATG
>NZ_JAENKR010000078.1:0-6108 GCF_016598965.1 Campylobacter sp. TTU-622 | reverse complement strand
TTCTAGGATTGATAATTTTAGATCTTATTTTTATAATAGCTTAAAAATTGATACACAAGTTTTAAAATTTTATAAAAAAAATAATTTCTTAGATTTAGAAAAGGATGAAATATGAAAAAATATTTTTTTATTTTAATAATACCATTTTTATTATGTGCTGATACTTTAGAAATTACAGATTTAAAAACAGATCTTTATTCTAAGAGTAGTAATAATTTGCTTAAAAAAATTAATATTTCTTTAGAAATTAATGGAGAGAATTTAGAAAATAATAAAGCAAAAATTATTGATAGTATTAATAGTGTAATTTCGAGTTTTTTTTATGAAGATATTTTTACAGAACTCGGAAAAGGGACGTTTAAACAGACACTAGAAAAATTTATTTATAAAAAATATAAAATAAAAATTAATTCTATTTATATTTTATCTTTAAATAGTGTTGAAAAATTTGATATAGAAGAGTTAAAGCAGTTTTTAAAATCTCAAGAACAAGAAAAAGAAAATTCAGAGCAAATACCACATATTAAAGCTCCAGAAGTTCCTAAAGTCCCAAATGTTTCTTTAAATGATGATTTAAATTTATCTAAAATAGAAAATATAAAATTAGAAAATAATTTAACGCTAGATAATAATACATCTAATGTTTTGCCTCAGATATTTAAAGAAAATAATATTAGCAAAAAAGAAAATAATTCAAGTAGTGCTACTGGATTTGAGATAAAGCTTGATGAAAATCAAACTTTTTAAGAAACAATATCAAAATTTTTTGGAATTTTTGGTATAAATAAATTTTCATTAATACGAATATTTCTTTTTTGATTGAATAGTTTAATATTGACATTATTATCAAATTCGTCTTTATAAGAAATATTTTCCACTTGATTTTCTTTTAATTTTAAAACATAAGTAGTATTTTCATACTTAGCTTCATAAGTATTTTGATCAATCATTTTAGCATTTTTAAAAATTTCATTTAAATTTGGAATATTTTCAAGTTTTGAAATAATAACTTGCTCTAAATCATATTCTATAATAGTGATTTTATTGTTATCTATGAAAATATCTTTATGTATGGGATTTTGATAATTCCAAAGAGCTTTATTGTGGGTTATAGTAAAATGACCTGTATAATTGATTTTTGTTTTTTTATTATCTATGCTTTGGATAAAATCACTTGAAAAATTTTCAAAACTTAGATCAAGAGCAAAAATTTTAATCATCATACTTAATAAAATAAACACGATTTTCATAAAATTCCTTAAAAAATAAATATTTTTTAAAGCATTCTAGCTAAGTTTAATTAAATAATAGTTATAATGATAGTTTAAAAGATTTTAATCAAAAGGCTAAATTATGTTTTTAAGCACCTTAAAAACTTTACTTGGAACAAAAAATGATCGTGAAATAAAAAAATATTTTAAACGCGTTGAAAAAATAAATTCTCTCGAAGAAAAATATCAGAAAATGCAAGATGAAGAATTAAAAAATATTTTTGCAAATTTAAAAGAACAAGTTTTAAATAATCAAGTAAGTTTAGATGAAATTTTAAATGATGTTTTTGCAATAGTAAGAGAGGTTGGTAAAAGAACTCTTAATATGCGTCATTTTGATGTTCAGCTAATTGGTGGTATGGTTTTACATGAGGGAAAAATTGCAGAAATGAAAACAGGTGAAGGTAAGACCTTGGTTGCTACATTACCTGTAGTTTTAAATGCTATGAGTGGTAAAGGTGTTCATGTAGTTACTGTAAATGATTATTTAGCAAAAAGAGATGCAGAACAAATGAGTGCTCTTTATAATTTTTTAAATTTAAGTGTTGGGGTTATTGTTTCAGAGCAAAATAGCGATATAGAAAGAAAAAAGGCTTATAGTTGCGATATTACTTATGGAACAAACAATGAATTTGGCTTTGATTATTTACGTGATAATATGAAATTCGAAGCAAAGGATAAAGTGCAAAGAGGATATAATTTTGTTATTGTTGATGAAGTAGATAGTATTTTAATTGATGAAGCAAGAACTCCTCTAATTATAAGTGGTCCTACAAATAGAACTTTGGATGGCTATATTAAAGCTAATGAAGTAGCTAAAAAAATGAAACGAGCCAAAGAAGTGGAGGCACCACAAAAACCAGAAGGCGATTTTTTAGTAGATGAAAAAAATAGAACTATACTTATTACAGAAGAGGGTATAGCAAAAGCTGAAAAGCTTTTTGGAGTTGAAAATTTATATAGTCTTGATAATGCAATCTTAGCTCATCAATTAGATCAAGCTTTAAAAGCTCATAATCTTTTTGAAAAAGATGTGCATTATGTATTACGCAATAATGAAGTTGTTATAGTAGATGAATTTACTGGAAGATTAAGCGAAGGAAGACGTTTTAGTGATGGGCTTCATCAGGCTTTAGAGGCAAAAGAAAATGTAAAAATTCAAGAAGAAAGTCAGACTTTAGCTGATATAACTTTCCAAAATTATTTTAGAATGTATAATAAACTTGCAGGTATGACTGGAACTGCACAAACTGAAGCAAGTGAATTTTCACAAATTTATAATTTAGAGGTAATTTCAATCCCTACAAATATTAAAATTCAAAGAATTGATAAAGATGATCTTATTTATAAAACTCAAGAAGAAAAATTTAAAGCTGTAATAGAAGAAATTAAAAAAGCAAATTCCAAAGGTCAGCCTGTTTTAGTTGGAACTGCAAGTATAGAAAGAAGTGAAGTTTTTCATAAAATGCTTGTTAAAGAAAAAATTCCGCACTATGTTTTAAATGCAAAAAATCACGAGCAAGAAGCTTTAATTATACAAGATGCAGGAAAAAAAGGAGCTGTAACTATAGCTACAAATATGGCAGGACGTGGAGTTGATATAAAAATTGATGATGAAATAAGGGCATTAGGGGGACTTTATATCATTGGAACAGAGCGTCACGAAAGCAGAAGGATAGATAATCAACTTCGCGGTCGCGCTGGACGTCAAGGCGATCCTGGTATGAGTCGTTTTTATTTAAGCCTTGAAGATAATCTTTTAAGAATTTTTGGTGGTGATCGCATAAAAGGCATTATGGATAAATTGGGTATTCAAGAAGGTGAAAGTATAGAATCAAGAATAGTTACTAAAGCCATTGAAAATGCACAAAAGAAAGTTGAAAATTTACATTTTGAAAGTAGAAAGCATTTATTAGAATACGATGATGTAGCCAATGAACAAAGAAAAACAATATATCGTTATCGCAATGAGCTTTTAGATGAGGATTATGATATTAAAAGTAAAATTTCTCAAAATATTCAAGAGTATGTTTCTAATATTATGAATGAATTTTCAACCTATGATGAAGATAAAAAATTTGAAAATTTAAAACAAAAAATTCTTTATGAGTGTTCAACTGAAATTGATGATAAAGAATTTAAAGATTTAGAAAATTCTCAAATTCAAGAGAAATTAGTTTTGATATTGCAAAATTCTTATAATCATAAAATGCAAGAATTATCACAAGAAGAAATAAGAAATATAGAAAGAATTATTTACCTTCAAGTTTTAGATAATGCTTGGCGTGAGCATTTATATCAAATGGATATTTTAAAAACAGGGATTGGGCTTAGAGGTTATAATCAAAAGGATCCTTTAGTAGAGTATAAAAAAGAAAGCTATAATCTTTTTTTAGAGCTTGTAGAACGTATTAAATTTGATAGTATAAAACTTCTTTTTAGTATAGTTTTAAATAAAAAAGATATTAAAAATTTAGAAGAAAAAGCTAATGAAGAAAATCAAAAAATTTTAGACAATGCAGTTGAATTTGGAGCAAGTGAAGATAATTTGGGCGAGATGGAATTTAGAAAAGTCCCAAGAAATTCTCCTTGTCCTTGTGGTAGTGGAAAAAAATTTAAAGAATGCCACGGAAAAAGTGGGCCAAAACAAGGAATATTTTCTTGAAAAAAGGAATTTTGAGATATTTACTTTTTAAATATCTTCGCTTTGATAAAGAGCAACCTTTTATCAATCTTTCTATGCTTTTAGCCTTTTTAGGTGTTAGTGTCGGTCTTTGTGTGCTTTTGGTAGCAATGGCTATAATGAATGGCTTTGATAAAGAGTTTGAAAAAAGATTTTTTGTAATGAATTATCCTATTACTATTATGCCTAAATTTTACTCTTTGATTGATGATAATTTAATTGATAAATTAAAAAAAGAATTTCCTCAACTTAAATTTAGCCCTTATATTAGCACTCAAGTAATTATTAAAACAGATAATTCTTTTGAAGGTGGAGTATTATTTGGGGTCAATTTTCAAGATGAAAAAGAGATTAATGAGATAGTTAAAAAAGCCCTAATAATTGATCAAATACAAAATTTCGATATTTTAGTAGGTTCTGCTTTAGTGCGTGAGTTTGGTTTGAAAAGAGGGGATAAGTTAGCTATTATTTTCTCAAATCTTGATGCGAGTGGATTTTCTTTAACTCCTAAAACAAAACGTTTTGACATTAAAGCACAATTTCATTCAGGGCTTTTATTTTATGATAAGGCTTATATGTATGCTGATGTAAATGCTTTAAGAAAAATTTTAAATAGAAAACAAGATTATGATGGTATTCATATTTATAGCACCAATGCCTTTGAAGATCTTAAAAAAATAAAACAATATTTAGGAGATGATTATATAAGCGTTGGTTGGTGGGAGCAAAATCAAAACTTTTTTTCGGCACTAGCTTTAGAAAAAAGAGCTTTATTTATAGTTTTAATGCTTATTATTCTTGTTGCAAGTTTAAATATAGTAAGTTCTTTACTTATGATAGTGATGAATCGTCGTAGTGAAATTGCTCTTTTATTAGCCTTAGGAGCTAGTAGGGCAGAGATTAAAAAAAGTTTTTTTTCTTTGGGTATGCTAATTGGTGGAAGCGGTATGATATGTGGTATTATTTTAGCTTTTATTATTTTATGGCTTTTGGGAAATTTTGATATTATTTCTCTTCCTGCAGATGTTTATGGAACAACAAAACTACCTCTTGATTTATCAATGATTGATTTTTTCTTGACTATATGTGGAGCTTTAATCATTGTTGCTTTATCTTCTTACTATCCAGCAAAAAAAGCAACAGAAGTTAATGTTTTAGATACTTTAAGAAATGAATAATTCTTTATAATATATATAAAGAATTATTTTCATCAATATATCCTATTTTTTTCGTGTTATACCAGCGTATCCCATCTATTTCTTTAATCGCTTCATCGGTTAGTTTTTTATTGTTTAAATATCCAACCATAACTTGATGTCCACCTAATAATATAGTTCCATCTGTATCGATTTTTATAGCTATACCATCTAGAATTTGACCCAAGTTATTTTGATTTGAATTTGTATTAATACTTATTATAGGTGAAAGTTCATTTAATCCAAATGTAGAAAAAATTCTTTTTTTAAATTTTGACTCAAATTCTTCTTTAATATTTTGATCGATTTTGCCACCACTTAAAATAATTCTTGTATTTATAAATGTGTTTTCATTTAAAGTTTGAATGTAATTTTTAAAGGCATTTGTTTCTTCGCATATTATTGTAATTTGATTTGCAATTTTATTTTTAAAATTTGTATTAATAATAGCTTTAACTCCAGTTAAAATAGGAAGGAAAGTCATAATAAAGCCAAAAAAACTATAAGTAGGCAATGAAGATGATATCATATCATCATTTCTTAAATTAAATCGAACTGATATTTGCATAATAGTACTTAGAATATTGCGATTGTTAAACATTATACCTTGATTATTTTCGTAATTTATATTTGTAATGGCAAGATTATTTTTTGAAGGCGAAAATATAAGTTTTAAAAGACTTTTTGGAAAAACACTTATTAAAAGCGTATATAAAAATATTTTATTTTGTTGATCTTTTATAGTTTTTAAAATATCTTCCATAAAAATTAAATGAATATTTTTATCATTGAAATTTAAATTAAGACTTTCAAAAAAAACTTTTGATGTATAAATTTGTTTGATATTTGAATTTTGAATAATGGAATAAATATTTTTATCATTATAATTTAAATTTATAATAACTTTTTGTGATAATAAAATACTAAGATTGCAAAGCAGATTTTCAAATGAATTTGG
>NZ_JAENKR010000077.1:0-6135 GCF_016598965.1 Campylobacter sp. TTU-622 | reverse complement strand
ATATTGTATAAATTAATATTTAGATCAGACTCATTCAATTTGCTAATTTAATTTTAGCTAAACTTACAATTTAAAATAATTTAGATATTTTTTAGTTATGGTAATTTTTTGTAACATTGTTTCATAATTAAAAATTTATTTTTAATTATGAAACCTAGTTTTAATGTCTTGCAAGATAGTTTGTATCATAGTTATTGTCAATAAAATCAGGATTATCCATCATAGCAATATGAAAATCTTTAGTTGTTTTAATTCCTTGAACTATAAGCTCATTTAAGGCTACTTTCATTTTAGTGATTGCCCTATGTCTATCTTCTGCCCATACAACAAGTTTTCCAATCATAGAATCATAATAAGGTGGAACAGAATAATCTTGATAACAATGACTTTCCATTCTTACATTTCTACCTGCTGGGGGGATATATTTAGTTATTTTTCCTGGACTTGGTAAAAAAGTTTTAGGATCTTCAGCTGTGATTCTACACTCTATAGAATGTCCTTTTAATTTTATACTTTCTTGAGGAGGTAATGCATAACCTTCGGCTACTTTAATCATTTGTTCAATAATATCAATGCCACTGACCATTTCACTTACACAATGTTCCACTTGCAAACGTGTATTCATTTCTATAAAATAAAAATCTAAATTTTTATCTACTAAAAATTCAAAAGTCCCAGCTCCTTCATATCCTATAGCTTTAGCTGCTCTAATGGCTGTTTCATGTAATTTTTTACGCGTATTATTATCAAGAAGTATGGCAGGGGATTCTTCTATAAGTTTTTGATGACGCCTTTGCATAGAACAATCTCTTTCGCCTATATGGATTACATTGCCAAAACTATCTCCTATAACTTGTACTTCAATATGGCGTGGATTTTGTATATATTTTTCCATATACATTGTGCCATCTCCAAATGCTGTCATAGCTTCACTTTCAGCAGACCAATAAGCTTTTTCTAAATCTTTTTCACTTTCTACAACTCTCATACCGCGTCCGCCACCACCAGCTGCGGCTTTTAAAATAACAGGATAACCTATTTCACTTGCAAGTTTTTTAGCTGCTTCTATACCTTGTAAAGCTCCATCACTTCCTGGAATTACAGGAACATTAGCTCTTTTCATTACTTGTTTAGCTTTGCTTTTATCACTCATTAAAGTCATAGCTTCAACAGAAGGTCCTATAAATTTAATATTATGCTTAGCACAAATTTCAACAAAATTTTGATTTTCACTTAAAAAACCATATCCTGGAAAAATAGCATCAACCTCAGCAATTTCAGCTGCTGTGATAATAGCAGGGATATTAAGATAGCTTTCAGAACTTCTTGCTTTTCCTATACAAATACTTGCATCAGCGTATTTTAAATAAAGTGCATCTTTATCGGCTTCAGAATATACACAAATTGCTTTTTTTCCCATTTCTTTAATCGTTCTTAAAGCTCTTAAAGCTATTTCTCCACGATTGGCAATCAAAATACTTTTAATTTCCATTAAAGTTTCTCCACGGCAAATAAAGGCATTCCAAATTCAACTGGTTGTCCATCTGCAACAAGGATTTCGCTAATGCGACAATCAAATTCAGCCTCAATTTCATTCATAATTTTCATTGCCTCAATAATAGCTATCGTATCTCCTTTTTTAACATTTGTTCCAACTTTTACAAAAGGATTAGCACCAGGACTTGGGGCTTGATAATAAGTTCCTACCATAGGACTATTGATAGTTAAACTATCTGATTTTGCATTAATGCTTGGTTTTGCTTCATTAACAACATTAACATTAATCGGTTGTGGGGCAGGTGTTGTAGGACATACAGGAGCTGGAACATCACAACATATATCTCTTTGAAGTTCAATCTCAAAACCATCTTGTTCTTTAATTTTTATTTTAGTGATATTAGTCTCAGCAAATAAATTTACTAAATCTTTAATTTCCTCTTTTGTCATAATTTTTCTCCTATTCTTAATTTAAGAACTTAAATCTGATATTATATAAAAACTTACAAAAATTTAATATTAAAATATTTTAATTAAAATTCCAAATATAATAATTAAATCAAAATATATTAAAATATAATAATTAAATTTAATAAATACAAGGGTATAAAATGGGCTTAAAAGCTGATAATTGGATTAGAAAAATGGCAAAAGAAAATGAAATGATTTCTCCTTTTTGCGAAGCAAATATAGGCAAAGGTGTTGTAAGTTATGGACTTTCAAGTTATGGCTATGATATACGCGTAGGTCGTGAATTTAAAATCTTTACTAATGTTAATTCCACTGTTGTTGATCCAAAAAATTTTGTGGAAGAAAATGTAGTTGATTTTATAGGCGATGTATGTATAGTTCCTGCAAATTCTTTTGCACTAGCAAGAACAATTGAATATTTTAAAATGCCTGATAATGTCTTAGCTATATGTCTTGGAAAAAGCACTTATGCAAGATGTGGCATTATAGTAAATGTTACTCCATTTGAACCTGGGTTTGAAGGGCATATAACCATTGAAATTTCAAATACTACCCCACTTCCAGCTAAAATTTATGCTAATGAAGGCATAGCACAAGTGTTATTTTTTCAAGGTGATGAATATTGTGATACAACTTATAAGGATAAAAAAGGTAAATATCAAGCTCAAACTGGTATAACCTTGCCAAGAATTTTAAAATAAGGAATACTTATGAATATCAAAAGATACTTTTCCTTGCCAATTTCATTTTTTGGAGCTGTTATGGGGCTTAGTGCTATTTCTTTAGCTTGGCTTTTAATTTATAAGATTTCTTATCTTGCTCAATTTAATGATTATATTCTTAAAACAAGTCAAATTGTTTATACTTTTTTTGCATTTTTAGCTTTATTGGTTTTTATTTTCTTATTTTTTATTTTTATTTTTAAGTGCATAATAAATTTTGAAAATATAAAAAGTGAATTTCATAATCCAATCACTAAAGTTTTCTTTGGAACTTTTTGTATCTCTTGCCTACTTTTGCCTATGATATTATCAATACTTTTACAAACCTTTCAATATGAAAGCAATATCATTAGAACTTTTGGTTTAATCTTATGGATATTTGGAGTAATATTAATGTTTGGTTTTAGTTTATACATTATAAATACTTGGCTTTATCATAAACATGAATTTACTCATATTACTCCAGCTTGGATTATCCCTGTGGTTGGTTTATTAGATATTCCTTTAGCTTTACCCTATATTTTTAATACGAATTTGTATATTTTTAAGTATTTTACAATGCTTTGTATTGGAGTAGGCTTTCTCTTTGCTTTAATTTTGATACCTTTAATTTTAGCAAGGATCATCTTTTTTCAAAAACTTCCTGATAAACTTACCCCAACGCTTTTAATTTTAATAGCCCCTTTTAGTGTAGGATTTAGTGCTTATACAACTATTTTTAATATTGATGATTTTGCTATAATATTATTTTTAATAGGAGGATTTTTATTTCTATCTCTTTTACCTCAAATTTTTAAAGCTTATAAGTGTTGTCCCTTTAAAATTACTTGGTGGGCTATAAGCTTTCCATTGGCAACTCTAAACATTAGTTATTTAAAAATTATTGCTAATTCTTTGCAAAATATCAATTCAATCAATTTTAATAGTCTTTATGGAATTTTTGTTATTTTGGCTTTTGGATTTTTAATTTTTACAACTTTAATCTTTTTATGGCTAATTTTAAGAACAACTAAAGGAATCTTTTCAAAAGAAATTGAAAATTTAAGCTAAAATATAACAATGGAACAACTTTTGCTAAAATATTTATATAAAAATTAAAGGAAATTTTATGTTTAATGGTAAAAATATCCTTATTACAGGCGGAACTGGTAGTTTTGGTAAAACTTATACCAAAATTCTACTTCAAAATTATAAACCTAATAAAATTATTATTTATTCAAGAGATGAATTAAAACAATTTGAAATGGCAAATATCTTTAATGAGTCTTGTATGAGATATTTTATAGGAGATGTTCGCGATAAAGAAAGACTTAGCACTGCTATGAGAGATGTAGATTTTGTAATCCACGCAGCAGCAATGAAGCATGTTCCTGTGGCTGAATATAATCCTATGGAATGCATTAAAACCAATATACACGGGGCGCAAAATGTTATTGATGCATGTTTTGAAAATAAGGTTGAAAAATGTATAGCTCTTTCAACTGATAAGGCTTGCAATCCTGTAAATTTATATGGAGCAACTAAACTAGCTAGTGATAAACTTTTTGTAGCAGCTAATAATATAGCTGGAAATAACCATACAAGATTTAGCGTTGCAAGATATGGAAATGTGGTTGGTTCAAGAGGATCTGTTGTGCCATTTTTTAAAAAGCTGATTAGCGAAGGAGCAAAAGAACTCCCTATAACAGATACTAGAATGACAAGATTTTGGATTTCTTTAGAAGATGGAGTTAAATTTGTACTTGGTAATTTTGAAAAAATGCACGGGGGTGAAATTTTTATTCCTAAAATTCCATCAATGAAAATTACTGATCTTGCACACGCTTTAGCTCCAAATTTAAAACATAAAATTATAGGCATAAGGGCCGGAGAGAAACTCCACGAAATAATGATTTCAAGTGATGATAGTCATTTAACTTATGAATTTGATGATTATTATGCCATTAGTCCTAGCATTAAATTTACTAATACTCATAATGATTTTAGTATAAATGCCTTAAATCAAAAAGGTAAAAAAGTAAAAGATGGTTTTTCTTATAGCTCTGATAATAATCCAAATTGGGTAAGCGAAAAAGAACTTTTAAATATAATAAATCATACTGAGGAGTTTTGATGCTAACCTATTCTCATCAAAATATCGATCAAAGTGATATAGAAGCTGTTTTAAAAGCTTTAAAAGATGAAATTTTAACAGGTGGCAAGAAAGTAGAAGAATTTGAAAAAAATCTTTGCGAATACGTAGGAGTAAAATATGCTTGTGTATTAAATTCAGCTACTTCAGCTCTTCATCTTGCCTATAAAATTTTAAATCTTAAAGATAAAATTGTCCTTAGCACTCCTTTAACTTTTGCAGCTACTTCAAATACAGCTTTAATGGTGGGAGCAAAAGTTGAATTTATAGATATTAAAAGTGATGGAAATATTGATGAGAATAAACTAGAAGAAAGATTGAAAAAGGATAGTAAAAATATAGGAGCTATTTGTGTGGTTGATTTTGGGGGCAATAGCGTTGAAATGGATGAAATTTTAAATCTTGCTAAAAAATATAATATCCCCTTAATCGATGATGCAAGTCACGCACTAGGAGCAAGTTATAAAGATAAAAAAGTAGGCTCAATGGCCGATTTAAATGTATTTTCTTTTCATCCGGTAAAACCTATAACCACTTTTGAAGGTGGAGCCTTGCTTAGTGATAATGAATATTTTATTAAACAAGCAAAACTTTTAAGATCTCATGGGATAGAGAAAAAAAGGCTTTGGGATAGTGATATGTATGAACTTGGATACAATTATCGCTTAAGTGATGTTGCTTGTGCTTTAGGGATCAATCAACTTAAAAAACTTGATATCAATTTAGAAAAAAGAGAAAAAATCGCTCAATTTTATGATGAAGAATTTAAAAATAACCCTTATTTTTCTACTATAAAAATCAAAAATTATAAAAAAAGTTCAAGACATTTATATCCTATTTTACTTTTTCCAGAATTTCATTGCAAAAAAGAAGAAATTTTTAAAGCTCTAATTGATAGAAAAATAGGAGTTCAAGTGCATTATAAGCCCACTTATGAATTTAGTTTTTATAAAAATTTAATGGGAAATATAAGATTAGAAAATGCTGATCATTTTTATAGGGCTGAACTTAGCATTCCTTGTCATCAAGAAATGAGTTTAGAAGATGCAAAATTTGTAAAAGAAAACTTATTTGAAGTTTTAGAAAAAGCAAAAAAGGCTTATTGTGAATCAATTTGATTTTAGACATAAAAATTTTATGCAAAATGGTATCTTAATGTATAATCTGGCTAAAAAGCTTTTTCCAATTTGTAGAAGTATCACTGGAAAAGGTTTTAGAACAAGTTTAAAAATTCTAAACTATGAACTTATAAAAAATCTTAATATATCAAATAAACTGGGGGGGGGGGGGATTTGAAATTCACTCCATTAAAAG
>NZ_JAENKR010000076.1:0-6159 GCF_016598965.1 Campylobacter sp. TTU-622 | reverse complement strand
TATTTATACTATATCTATGATAGCAGGATTTATTGCTATGGGATTTGCTGGAAGTTTAGGAGAAAGAAAAAACTTATCTAAGCAAATTTTACTTATTGGAGTATTTTTTTTCATACTCTCTTATTTATGTTTTACTTTTTCGTATTCTCTTAATTTCTTTATCTTTTCAGTAATTATCTTTTTTATAGGATTTAATTTGCATGAACCCATTATGCAATCTTGTGCTTCAAAATTTTGCAAAGTTCATGAAAAAGGTGTAGCTTTGGGGATATTTAATTCCTTTGGATATGGAGGAAGTTTTATAGGAGGAATTTTAGGGGGGTTATTTTTACATTTTGAAAAGCTAGAGCTTCTTACTATTATTTTAGTAGTTTTATCTGTATTTTGGTTTATTTTGCTTTTATTTTTAAAAAATCCAGCTGAATTTAAAAATATTTATCTCAACCTTAACACGCCTTTAAATTGGGAAAAACTTTTAAATACTAAAGGTGTTATAGACATTTACAAAAATTCAAAAAATTTAGTAATTAAATTTGATAATAAACTGACAAGCAAAGAAGAATTAGAAGCAAAAATATGAATAAATTTTTATTTTTTCTTCTTTTTATATCTTTTGCCTTTGCTAAACCAAATCAAAAAATTCCAGAAATTTCAACTATAGCAAAAAAGATTTTTTTTATAGAAAAAACTATTTATTTTACACATCACAATATAGATTATAAAATCTTTATTGCAACAAATAATACAAATGCTAAAGAATATAAAAGCATTTATTTACTTGATGGCAATGCTTTCTTTCCTTTATTTTTAAATCTTTTTTCTAAACCAATAAAAGAAAATCTTTTAATCATAGGCATAGGTTATAACACTTCTTTAGCTTTTGATACTAAAAACCGCACAAAAGATTATACACCCGATAAGCAAGATGGATTTGAAGAAAGTGGAGGAAGTGAAAATTTTAGAACTTTTTTAAAAACACAACTAATGCCTTATATCGAACAATATTATCCTAGTGATAAAAATTATAAAGCTATTTTTGGACATTCTTTTGGAGGGCTTTTTGCTCTTGATACACTTTTAAAAGATAGCAAGCTTTTTAGTTATTATTTTATCATTTCCCCTTCTTTATGGTGGAATGAAACTAAATTTTTACCCCAAAAAATCAAATTATCATCTTGTCCTAAAATATATTTTGCAATGGGTTCTGCCGAAAGAAAAAGGTATGCATTGCTAAGCACTAAAGAGCTTAGTCAAAAAATTTCACAAGAAAGTTCTTGCAAAAGCTCTTTTAAACTTTTTGAAAATGAAACTCACGGAAGTGTTATTAATAAAGCTATGATTTATGCTAAAGAAATTTTTCTTAAACCATCATCGCCTTAATCATCACTTTAGCCTTGCATTCTGCACAGCAATAAAGAGTTTTGATTTTATTCTCATCATTGCCAAATTTATCTTTCATAAAATTTGCTATCTTTTCAACTGCTTTTTTTGTAGCAAATTCTTTACCGCATTCTATACAAGCAAAAAGTTCATCTTTGGCTAAAGTGTGATATTTAAAATAATCTTTATTTAGTTCTATACCGCTACGCACAAGTTTTAAGGTATCTTTTTCAGCACAACTTGACTCACAATATCCACAAGTAGTACAAAGTGAAGGATTAAATTTTAAAGCATTTTCTTTAGAATCAGCAATCAATGCTCCCACATTACAAGCTCCTACACAAGAAAGACAAAGCGTACAAGTATCAGGATTGATTAAAACTTGACCATATCTTAACCATTCTCCACTTTCTACCCTACCTAAATCATCATCAGCAATTAAATGTTCTAATCTTTTAGCAAAAAGCTCTCTAGTTGTAAGAAAATTTGAATGAAGCTCAAAAGAAAGACCTTGGATAAATTCTAATTTTTCTAAAACATTTTCAAGCTCTTGTTTATCTTTAGCTACAAAAATGGCCTTTTTGTTAAATTTTCTCTCAAAAATAGTATTTAAAAGATTTATAGCTTCATTACTTCCTTTTGAAACAAAATCAGTATAAAAAACTAAATTTGCTCCGCTATTTTGCAAAAGCGTTAAAAAATGCATATTAGAAAGCCATTTTTCACCTTCTATCATCAAGGGTAAAATATCTTCTTTTAGATTCAATTCTAAATTTTCTAAAGACATTTTTTTAGGAATAATTAAAATTTTATAACCCTTATATAAATTAGCTATTTCAAAAAAACTATTTCTTGGCATAGGAGCATAATCAAGTGAACCACTAGGGCAAATACTAATACATCCTCCACATCCTAAACAATCTATTTGAGAAAATTCCAATTCTCTTCTTTCATCATCTTTTAAAATAGCCGTTGTAGGACAAATTTCAGCACATTTTGCACAATGTTCGCTACGTCTTTGATGATATTGACATATACTCAAATCATAAGTAATATAAGTTTTATAATGATATTTTGGGGTTTTTTGTTCTAAAAATTCAAAAAGCTCCTCAGTGCTTTTAAAAGAACTTATATCAAAACATCCACTTTGTCTTGTAAAATCTTTGCGTATTTTGTCTAAATTCCCATTAAAAAGTAAAATATCAAAATCAAGCTCAATTTCTTCGCTATCTTTCTTAACTATAGCACAAAGCTCACCAATTGAACCAAAAACAGATATAAGTTCATCATTTTTAAAATTTAAAACTTTAAAATTTTTACTTTTTAAAAAATCACTAATTTCTTCTTTAATATCCACTAAAATGATATTTTTACCTACTTCTTTAACCTGCTCTAAATCAAGTCCTAAATCATAAGCTATCAATCTTGCTTCATAAAGTTTTGATACATTTTTACTTCTTTTTAAGGTATCATCTTTTGAATTTTTTAGATAAAAATTAATTTCAGGGGCATAAATTTGTGCTTTTTGATTTTTATCATTTGAAATTAAAAACTCATTTTCATTTGGTTTGTCTAAAATAGTGATATTATCTTCTAAAGGAATTAAAAAATCATTTTTTACATAAACAAAATCTTGCATTTTTAACCTTAAAAACTTTGATTATAAATTTTATGTTAAAATAGCAAAATATTTTCTTAAGGTTTAAGATGAACAAATTTAGAGACTTCCCGCAAATTTCTAGTCTAATAAAAGATGAAAACTTAAAAATTTACCCTTTGTATCTTAGAAACTATTTTTCTAAATGCGTCATTAAAGAAATGAAAAAAAAATTACAAAAAAATTTAGACAAAAATATAGACAAAGCAGAAATTTTAGATGAAATTCAAAATAAAATAAAATACTTTTTAAAAAACGATCTTCAAAGTCTTATTAATGCAAGCGGGGTTGTCATACATACGAATTTAGGAAGAAGTGTAATTGATGAAGATCTTTATGAAAACTGCAAAAAAATAATTTGTTCTTATTCTAATTTAGAATTTGATCTTAAAACAGGAAAAAGAGGTTCAAGATATGATTCTTTGCTAGAAAAATTTAAAATCCTTTTTGAATGTGAAGATGCTTTAGTTGTAAATAATAACGCAGCAGCAGTTTTTTTGATCCTTAATACCTTAGCTAAAGATAAAGAAGTAATTAGCTCAAGAGGAGAGCTTGTAGAGATTGGAGGAAGTTTTAGAATTCCTGAAGTAATTAAAGCAGCAGGAGTAAAACTTTATGAAATTGGGACTAGCAATAAAACTCATTTAAAAGATTATAAAGAAGCTATCAATGAAAATTCTGCCCTAATCTTAAAAACACACAAATCTAATTTTTCTTTACTTGGATTTCAAAGTGAGGTAAATTTAAAAGAATTAAAAGTCTTATCTAAAAAGAAAAAATTAATACTTTATTATGATTTAGGATCAGGATGGTGCGAAAATCTTAATTTAGATTTAATAAAAAATGAGCCAGAAATTAAAAAACTTTTAAAAGATTGTGATATTTTAAGTTTTAGTGCAGATAAGCTTTTTGGTTCTGTGCAAGGTGGTATTATTTTAGGAAAGAAAAAATTTATAGAAAAAATTAAAAAAAATCAGCTTTTAAGAATGTTAAGAGTGGATAAATTAAGCATTACCTTTTTAAATGAAACGCTTAAATTTTATTTAGATAAAAAATTTGAAAAAATTACTACTTTAAAGCTTTTAAATGATGATTTAGAGCACGTAAAACAAAAAGCCTTAAAAGTTCAAAAAAATATCAAATTTAAAACTACACTTCAAAAAAGTAAAAGCTTAGTTGGAGGAGGTTCTATGCCTGATAAAAGTTTAGAAACTTTTGTTTTAACTTTTGAAGGCAAAGCTTTACTTTTACAAAAAAAATTTAGAGAAAAAAATATCATAGGACGCATTGAAAATAAAAAATTTATTCTCGATTTTCGAAGTATTAGAGAAGATGAGTTAACTCATTTAAGCAATATTATAAATTCAATGGATACACTATGAATTCTTTACTCATTGGAACTGCTGGACACATAGATCATGGCAAAACTTCTTTAATTAAAGCTTTAAATGGTTTTGAAGGTGATACTTTAAAAGAAGAAAAAGACAGACAAATAACCATCAATTTAAGTTTTTCAAATTTAAATTTCGAAAATAAATATATTTCTTTCATTGATGTTCCAGGACATAAAGATCTTGTTAAAACTATGATAAGCGGAGCTTTTGGCTTTAGTGCTTGTTTATTTGTTGTTGATATTAATGAGGGCTTAAAAGAACAAAGTTTAGAACATTTAGAAGTACTTAATCTTTTAGGGATAAAAGATATTATTTTAGTATTTAGCAAATGTGACTTATGTAAAAATTTAAAAGAACAAAGTGAAAATATTTTAAAAAATTTAAATTTTACTCCTATGGAAATTTTTTAT
Source organism: Campylobacter sp. TTU-622 (assembly GCF_016598965.1). Classification (NCBI taxonomy): domain Bacteria; kingdom Pseudomonadati; phylum Campylobacterota; class Epsilonproteobacteria; order Campylobacterales; family Campylobacteraceae; genus Campylobacter; species Campylobacter sp. TTU-622. Next base: position 1,318 of record NZ_JAENKR010000076.1, on the reverse strand, counting down.
ACTTCCATTAAAGATATAAAAAGCATAGAAAAGCTAAAAAACTATCTTTTAAATTTAGAATGCAAAAATACAGATGAAAATTTAATTTTTCGTTATTACATTGATAGGGTTTTTTCTTTAAAAGGTATAGGGACTATAGTTACTGGAAGTCTTAATGAAGGAAGCATTAGCCTTAATGAAAAGATTATATGCCTTGATAATCAAAAAGAACTTATCATTAAAAATATACAAAATCACGAAAAAAATCATACCACAATAAAAGCTTATAACCGCGTAGCTCTAAGTTTAAATTGCGATCATAAAGAACTAAAAAAAGGTTATATACTTAGTAAAAAAGGCTATTTTAAAGCTTTCAAAGAATGCGATGTTTTAATAAAAGCAAAAAATTTAAAAAATGAAAAAATGATTTTTTGCGTTGGAACAAAACAAATAGAATGCAAAATTTCCATACTTAAACAATTAGAAAATAATGAATTTTTTGCTCATTTAAACTTTGAAAAAAATCTTTTTTTATGCTTTAATGAAAGATTTATCTTACTTCAAAATAATCGCGTTGTTGGAGGTGGAAGAGTTTTAAATCCTGTAAGCGAACCTTTAAAAAAAGAAGCAAAAATTAAACTTTTAAATTTTTTAAAAGAAGAAAAACTCAAAGAAAGTTTTAATTATCTTAAAGAAATTCATAAATATGGTTTTGGCTTATTATCAAGCTATCAAAGATTTAAATTACAACACGAAGATGCCCTAAACTTAGCCAAAGAGCTTGATAATGTTTTTGTAGATGAAAAAGAATTAAATGTTTATACATTAACAATTTTAGAAGAAATAAAAAAATTTATTGCTTTTAGTATAGAAAAAAATCCTTATGCTATGCTTTCAGCTCACTCCTTAGCTTTAAGAATTCCTTGGGCAAGTAAAAGTTTTTGCGAGTTAGCTTTAAAAAACACAAAAGAACTTGATTTTAATAAAGGAATATATTTTAAAAAAGGAATAGATTTTAAAAAAATAGAAGAAAAAAACAATAATGAACTTTTTAATATCATTAAAAAACAAGGAATTTATCCTAAAGCTCCTTATAATATCTATGATTTTTTAGATCTTGATAGAAAAAGTGGTGATAATATATTAAAAAAACTCACTAAAAATTCTCTTGTAGTAAGATTAGCTCATAATCTTTTTATAGAAAAAAAAGCTTTAGACAATCTAATGAAAGAATTTTTAGAACTCTTAAAATACGAAAGTCTTGATGTGCAAAAAGTCAAAGAAAAATTTAATCTTTCAAGAAAATATGCCATAGCTTATTTAGAATACCTAGATAAAG
>NZ_JAENKR010000075.1:0-6472 GCF_016598965.1 Campylobacter sp. TTU-622 | reverse complement strand
ATACACTTTCTTTTACTGCTTGATTATCTTGTTCTAAACCTTGTTTAGTTTGAAGAATGTTTTCATTGATGGCATTAGATATTTGACCAAATTCATCATTTGTTTTTATATTAATAGTTGATACATTATTTGTTTTATGATTAATAAAATCAAAGAATGAGTTAAGACCATTTTGGATAGTGGTGAGCGGGGAGAGATTTTTAGCAATTAGAATTCTTGCAAATATTAAAACTATCACTAAAGCTAAAAAACCAACTATAAGCTGACTATATAATATGCTATTAATAACATTATCATAAGATTTTTTATCCACTACACTACAAACCCTATATAAAGGATTGATTGAAGTAGGATTGCACATAACTGCTTGAGTTTGACCTTGATCATTGTTTGCATAAAATAAAGTATCTTTTTGCTTAGGATCTATCAACATTGGATCATTTTTAATAGCTGCTGCAATATTTTCACTTAAAGCATTTTTAGTTAAAATTCTTGAAAGATCTTCATGAAATATAATATTACCTTCTATATCATAAACAGCAGCATAAGAATTTGCACTATGGCCTAAAGCAAGAACATTTTTAGAAAAACTTCTTAAATCATAATCTCCTCCAACAACACCAATAAATTTGCCATTTTGAAAAACAGGTGTTGCATAAGTTAAAGTAATATGACCACTAATTGATTTATAAGGTCTTGTAACACTGATTTTTCCATTATCTTTTGCTAATTTAAACCAAATAGAATTTTTTGTATCAAAGCCTTTAGAAGCGTCTAATATGGAACCATCTGATAAATATGTTTTTTCAGAATCTTCAAAACCCATAAAAACAAGATCAAATCCATTAGCTTCCTTAAAAACATGAAGCAAAGTTACAATCTCTTGTATAGTTATTTTAGGGTTATTAGAAATTTCATTTGCTAAAATTTCCAAAGCTTTTCTTTTAGAACGAGCATAATTATCAAAAGTTATTTGAACATCATCCATAACTTTTAGTTGATTATCTTGCAATAATTCAAAAGCATTTGATTTTGATTGATAATAAGTTATTGTAGTAGTTGCTACTAATACTAATACTATCAAAATACCTACATATAAAGTTAATTTTGAAGACACTTTAAAAGAATTCTTTGGATCTTTTGTTTGCATTTATGGCTCCTAAAAATAAATTTTTGTTATTAATATTATAACAAAAATTTATCAAAAACTTATAAAATTTTTGGATCATTAAAAGCCGTAACTTTAGGAAGACTTTCGTTGAATTTTTCAACTCCTACAAGTGTAGTATGTGAGATATTGCCATTTGCAAGTTTTGAAGTAGGCAAATCTAATGTTAAAACATTAGCACTTCCATATTTACACAATCCATTTTCGTCAGGATCATACCAACCTCCTTCACAAATTCTCACAACTCCTTGCATTATATCCTCGCTTACCAAAACTCCAGCTAAAATTTCTCCACGCTTATTAAATACTCTTACAACATCACCATTTTTAATACCAAGTTTTTTAGCATCTTTAGAATTTATAAGCAAAGGTTCTCTTTCTTTAATGGTATATTTTGTCCTTAAATCTGTATGGCAAAGTTGAGAATGAAGTCTTTTACTTGGATGAGAAGTTAGAAGATGAAATGGTGTTTCTTTAGTAGCATTCCCAAGCCATTCAATAGGTTCAAACCAAGTAGGATGTGCTTTACAATCATCATAATTATAATTTTTAATTGTTTCTGAATAAATTTCAATAAGCCCTGAAGAAGTTCCTAAAGCATTTAAAATAGGATCTTCGATAAATTCTGAAAAACGAACATATTCTAAACTTTCACTTGTTGGTTCAAAAACAATAGGTTCATTTTTTGCCCAAAATTCTTCAAAATTAGGCATAGGAATACTAAAAGCTTCTCCATAACTTTTTACTTGTTTTAAGGCAATATTATAATAATCTTTAATTAAATCTTTTGCTTTTTTACCATTTTGGGTATAAGCATTAAAAACATCTTTTCCGTAAATCTTGCAAAGATCAGAAAAAATTTCATAATCATCCTTACTCTCTTCTACTGGTAAAACAGCTTGTTTCATAGGAATTATATGCATATTAGAATAATCTCCACTCATAGTAATATCATCTCTTTCATAAGATGAAGTAACCGGCATTACAATATCTGCCATCTTTGCCGTTGGAGTCCAATAAATTTCATTTACAACAATAGTACGTGGTTTTCTCCAAGCTTTTACATTGGTATTAGTATTTTGATGATGCACCAAAGGATTTCCTCCTACCCAGTAAATAAAATCTATATCAGGATAAGTAATTTTAGTCCCATTATGTTCTATAGTTTTTCCAGGATTAAGCAAAGCATCAGCTATTCTTGCTACAGGAAAAGATAAACTAGCAGAATTTTGCAACCACTCAGCGGAATTTAATTCTTCTTTTGACTTTGCAAGACCTTTAAATTTACCATTTTTCCAAACTCCTAATTCACCCGCATTCATACCCCCTATTACACCTCCTTTACAAGTAGGTACGCCTCCATTACTATAATGATAACTAAGTCCAAAACCACCACCCTTGGTTCCAATTTGCCCTAGCATAGAACATAAAGTTACCAACATCCAATGAGGTTGTTCTCCATGATGAGCTCTTTGCATACCCCAACCACTCATTATCATTGTTGGATTATCATAAAATGTTTCAGCTAATTCTTTAATAGTTTTTTCTTTTATACCACAAATTTCACTTGCCCATTTAACATCTTTTTTTATACCATCTTCTTTGCCTTCTAAGTAATCCTTAAACTGATTAAAACCAATCGTGTAATTTTCCAAAAAAGTATAATTTACTTTATTTTTAGCAATTAAATGACTTGCTATACCCATCATTAGAGCTACATCAGTATTTGGACGCGGGGAAATCCATTTAGCATTTAAAAATTTAGCTGTATCTGTTTTTATAGGATCTATACAAATAACCTTTATTTTACTATTTTTCAACTTTTCAAAATAAGCTAAACCTCTTTGATCATTTGAAGTCCAAGCTATACGCAATGTTGTTAATGGATCAGCTCCCCAAATAACAACATATTTAGAATGATTTAAAATATTTTCCCAAGAAGTTTGTTGCTCATAAACCTCAATAGAACCCACTACATAAGGCATAATAATTTGCGAAGCTCCTGTTGAATAATCTCCACTCACTCCAACAAAACCTCCTGTAATATTTAAAAATCTATGAAGTAAAGTTCTGGCATTTTGCATATTTCCACTTGATTTCCAACCATAACTTCCACCAAAAATAGCACTTGATCCTTTTTGTTCTCTTGTTTTTTTAAGTTCATTTGCAATTAAATTCAATGCTTTTTCATAACTTACACGGACAAATTCATCTTTTCCTCTTAATTCTCTTTTTGGATTATTAGGATTTTCAAGATAAGATTTGCGAACATAAGGATATTTTATACGAGATTTATATATTAAATCAGAAGTATAATGTTGCAAAGGATTATCCATTTTAGTAAGTTTTTCCCAAGGTTCACTTTTTATAACTTTTCCATTTTTTATAGTGAGTTTTAAAATTCCCCAATGGGCTGCAGTAACTATTTCTCCATTTTTTACAATACCAAGACTTACTTTTGAAGCTTCAATATTTTTTGCCATACTAAAAGTAGGTATAAAAGATAAAGCACCTAAACTTGCACTCACTTTTAAAAATTTTCTTCTATCTAGCATCTTATTTCCTTTTTAGTTTGCTTTGAAATCTTTTGAATTTTTTTGTAAATATTCTATAACAAGCCATCTATCTTTTTTTTCAATTGCTGTTCTATCAACCATAGATCTAAAAATTGATGGCCAAGCATTTGCATTAAATTCTTTTTCTTTATGTAAAGTATGACAGATTCCACAATTATTAACAAAAAGATCTTTTGCACGAATTAACATTTCTTTATCACTCTTAAAAAATTCTTTTTTATCTGCCCAAATTTCTAAACTTACCCTATCCAATTTATCTTTGGAAACGTTTTTTTCATTAAAATTTAATTTAGTATTTCTAGAAAAAGCAGCTACAATAATTCTTTGGACATCATTATAATAAATAATAGAAGGTGATTTAGGATTTACAAAACCTTCAATTTTTATATAAACTTTATTACCTTGTTCTTTTAAAATTTCAAAAGAATTTGTAGGAAGCAATCTACCAATTACTTTAGTATCATCTTGAGAAAGATAAAGTGATACAACCTCATCACTATAAGCTATATTTTTAGACCACATGCAAGTGATTAAAAAAAATGTTAATAAAAAAAGCCTCATTGTTTTTCCTTAAATAAATATTAAATCATTTTTATTATATTTAATATTTTATTAATTATACATTAATAAAATATTTATATTTTAAAATAAAAATAAAATAATATTTAATTAAGAAATTTATTTTATAAAATAATCTCCATCAAAGCTTACTAAAGAATAAAATCTCTCATCTCCTATACTACTCACTAGCTCATCTATGCTTAAAAAAGTAAGAGAATCAGCACCAACAAATTCTTTTACTTCTTCTATATTTTTATTAGCACTAATTAGTTCTTCAAAAGTAGGTGTATCTATACCATAAATATCTGGGAATTTGATTTCAGGACAAGCAATAGCCAAGTGAATTTTACTTGCACCTGCTAATCTAAGCAAAGAAATAATTTTTTTAGAAGTTGTTCCACGTACCAAACTATCATCAATTACTGCAATTTCTTTATCTTTTAAAACTTTAGACATAGGATTAAGTTTTAATTTAACTTTAAAATTTCTAAGTTCCTCAGTTGGCTCTATAAAAGTTCTACCCACGTAATGATTTCTAACAATAGCCATTTCAAGTGGAATTTTAAGATATTGAGAAAAACCTATAGCAGCGCTTACTCCACTATCTGGAACAGGTACTACAAAATCAATTTTTTGCTTAAATTTTTTTGCCAAAGTTTCCCCCATTTTTTTACGCACTTCATAAACACTTTTTCCTTCTATAATACTATCAGGTCGTGCAAAATAGATATATTCAAAAGCACATATTCTAGGTTTTTCATTAAAAAGCTTTATACTTTCAAATTTATCACTGCCTTGTGTAAAAATAAGCATCTCTCCCGCATCTATATCACGGATAAATTCAGCTTCAATTAAATCAAAAGCACAAGTTTCACTAGCTATAATATAACCTCCATCTTTTAAACGTCCTAAAGATAAAGGTCTAACTCCATAAGCATCTCTTATCACATAAAGCTTATCTTTACTAGCCAACATAAAACAATAAGCTCCTATGCATTTTTTTAAACCTTCTATCAAACGATCTTTTAAATCTTGTTTTTTACTACGAACAATTAAATGGATTAAATTCTCTGTGTCTAAATTTGTTTGAAAAATTGCACCATCTTGCATTAAAGTATCTCTTATTTCATTTTTATTTACTAAATTTCCATTATGCACCAAAGAAATATCTCCAAAAGAACAATTAGCATAGATAGGTTGTGCATCATCAATACTTGAATTTCCAGCCGTAGAATAGCGATTATGTCCTATAGCAATTTCACCATTTAAAGTTTTTAAATTTAAAGGATTAAAAATTTGATTTACTTCTCCTTTAGCTTTAATAGTTTTTATGCTTTTTCCATCACTTACACTTATGCCACTTGCTTCTTGTCCGCGGTGTTGCATAGCAAATAAAGCATAATAAGCATAAGTACTTGCATTCTTAGAATTAATCACCCCTACAACTGCACACATTTAAATTCCTAAAAAATCATTCATTGAATATAATTTTGGCTCTTTTTGAACGAGCCATTTAGCAATTTTAATTGCACCTTTAGCAAAAGTAGCCCTTGAAGTAGCATTATGAGTTAATTCTAAGTATTCTCCTTCTTCATAAAAACCTATAGTATGGCGTCCTACTATATCACCTCCTCTTAAACTCATTACCGCAATCTCATCTTTACTTCTTTCTCCAACTATGCCATCTCTACCGCTTACTCTAACATTTTGAAGCTCTAAATTTCTAGTTTTAGCTACATTTTCAGCCAAAGTTAAAGCTGTACCACTTGGAGAATCTTTTTTATGTCTATGATGCATTTCGACAATTTCTATATCAAAATTTTTAAGCATAATGCTTGCTTTACTTGCAAGATAATTTAATACAGCAACTCCTAATGACATATTTGTAGCATAAAATATTGGCATTAATTTACCTAAATTGTGTATCAATTGTATAGTTTTCTCATCTAATCCTGTTGTACCAATCACCAAAGGTTTATGATTATTTTTTGAAAATTCTAAAAGTTTATTTGTTCCTTGTGGTGAAGAAAAATCAATAATCACTTCACTTTTTTTAAAAAGTTCTTCTAAATTTCCATCTTTATCATAAAGTATAGATGTTTTTGCTTCTTGATCAGATTTTAAACACTCTTGTATTTGTCTTCCCATTCTTCCATAAGCTCCATAA
>NZ_JAENKR010000074.1:0-6491 GCF_016598965.1 Campylobacter sp. TTU-622 | reverse complement strand
GATCTAAAATTATCAATCCTAGAATAAAGTATTTTTAAACTATTTGGATTTATAGCTCTTGAAAGAGCTACATAAAGTTGTCCATTTTCAAATATATTATTAATATCGCAAATTAATTTTTCTATACTCATACCTTGAGACTTGTGAATTGTTATAGCGTATGCAAGTTTTATAGGAAATTGTCTAATGCTTGCACGAATATTAACTTCTAAATCATTTTGATTTTGACTTAATTCTTCCATATTAAAAGTATAAGGTTCTAATAAAACAATTGTGCCATTATTTTTTAAAATTTCAATATAAATTTCTTTATCTTTTTCAAAAATATCTTTTATAATGCCTTGTTCCCCATTATAATAATTTTTTTCCCAATTATTTAAACAAAATATTATTTTAGCACCTATTTTTAATTTTAATTCTTCTAAAATATTTAAACTTTTAACCCAAGAATATAAAACCTTATCTTCTAAAGTTGGATCTTCTTTTTTAATTTGTGCTTTAAAAATTATCAATTCACTTTTAAGTTTGCTTAATTTTTGAGAATTGATTAAATCAACTTTTTTATTTATGCCACATAATAAAGTAAAATCATCAGATATTTCATCAAATTCTGTTTCTTTTATTAGCAGTTTTTCAAAATATGAAAAAATACTATCATTAACTTCTCCTTTTCTTAAAAAAGATAAATAATGATAAAATTCTTCATTATCTGTTCTTTTGGATATACTTAACTTTAAAAATTTAAAATTTAAATCATTCCAAAATATAGAATTAAAAGCATAAAAAGAATTAGAAAATAATGTTTGATTATTATCTTTTATTACAGGAGGTAATTGAAAAAAATCTCCAACAATTAAAATCTTGCCATTAAAATTTGCATTTTTTAACCTAAGAACAATCATATCAAAAACATTTGCACTTACCATTGAGATTTCATCAATAATAATTAAATCAGTTTTTTTTAAAATTTTATTTAATTTTGTAATTTTTTCTTTTTGTTTTTTATCATAAAATGCAAGCTCACTTTGGCTTATACTTCTTCCGAAACAAAAAAAACTATGTAAAGTAATTCCATTGATATTAAACGCACTTAAAGCAGTAGATCCTAAAGAAACAACATTTTTACCTTGTTTTTGATAAAGCGTTTTTAGTTTATTTGTCAAAAACGATTTTCCAACACCAGCACCACCACTTAAAAAAACATTATTTTTTTCTAAAATTTTCTCTAGTTTATCAAGCATTATTTTTCCTTATTATAATTATAACTATTTTTATAAAGGTTTTTTTATGTATCATTATTTTTTATTTATTATTTTGTTATTTATAAATGGATGCGCATTAAATACACAGCAGCCACCTAAAACCAAAACTCCGCAGTATGCACATTTTAAATTTGAACAAAATGTTTCTATATTGCCTAAATTAGATGAAAATTTTTCTATTAATAATGCTTATAAAAAACATTTTTTTCGTCCTTGGCATAGTAATTTTAAAAAGTTAAAAAATGAAGATTTATTTTGGGCTTTTAAAATGTATAAAAATCAAAAAAATCAATTTTATTTCTTTAATAAACAAAAAATCTCCCAGCTTTGGTTTGATGAACAAATTAAAAACTCAAATATCCAAAATTTAGGATCCATAAATAAAAAAGCCTTAGTTATACAAAATTCTTTAATCAGAAATTTACCAAGCCCTAAAGCTATCTTAAAAAATCCTTTTGAAGAAGGAGAAGGCCTACCTTTTGATTATGCACAAAATGCTATTTTAAACATAGGATCTGCCATCTTAGTATCTCATTACAGTAAAGATAAACGCTATGCTTTTATAATGAGTGAAAATGGTTTTGGCTTTATTAAAGCTAATCATTTTGAATTTATAAATGATCATAGAGCAAAAATCTATGAAAATTTAAATTTTATAACTCCGCTTAAAGAAAAAGTATCAATCTTTGATATAAAGGGAAATTTTCTATTTCAAACACGTATTGGAGCTATTTATCCTTACTATAAAAAAGATGAAAATTATTATTATGGTAAAATTGGATCCTATAAATATAAAGCTAAAAAAACTCTTTTTTCAACTTTTCCTATAAAATTAAATGATGAAAATTTAAAAAATCAAATTTCTCAAGTTCTAAATCTTCCTTATGGATGGGGAGGATATGACTTTGAACGCGATTGTTCTTTATTTACAAGAGATTTATTTTCTGCTTTTGGAATTTATATGCCTAGAAATTCTTATGCACAAATTACTAGTTTTGATTATTTTGACATTAGCAAGTTAAATCAAAAACAAAAAGAAGATTTTCTTGATCGTTTTGCTAAACCTTATCTTAGTTTGCTTTATTTTCCTGGACACATTATGCTTTATGGAGGAAAAATAAATAATACACATATTGTATTACATAGTGCTTGGGGAGTAAAAGGTTATAATAATACTAGATTATTAATTTCTCAAAGTGCTATTACCTCTTTACAAATAGGAAAAAACCAAACCAATATCCCAAATGAAAATTTGTATATTTCAAAACTAAGCAAAATTGCTTTTATGAATCTTAATTCAAATGAAAAAAATATCATAAAATCTTATCTAAAAAATCTTTTTTAGATAAGAAAATACAATCATTATTTTAAACTAAAATTTAACTAAAAAGCAAAAATGATATAGAATAAATTTAGAAAATCTAAAAATTCTAAAAGCTAAAAAAGCATTCAAATATCAAAGTCTTTAAATATTTTTAATCAAATAAAAATTAAAATAAACAATAGATTTTAACTTAATAAATCCTATACTTTTTTATGATTTAAGTAAAAGAGTTCTTAAACATAAATAAAAAATTTACTATTACTTATTTAAACTAAAAATTAAAGATAAGCTAACTTTTTTAAAAATAGCTTGAAAAGTTTTTAAAAGTTTAAAAAACTTAGAAATTTATCCTTTATAAGTTTATATAAAAGCAAATCCTACTCTATTATTAATTTAGTTAAAAATTAATTCTTTATATATCATTTTAACGCTTTCTTTTAAATATAAAATCAATACAAACTAAAAGGTCTAAAGTCAAAATTTAAAGATTTTGGTATATTAAGTTTAAATTTTTTTAGCTCTTTTTTAGGTGCTACTATTAAAGCGTAGCCACCTTTATTGTATCTATCCCATACACTAAAAAACTGACTTTTAGAACTTATATATTCCCCATGACTTGGATCAAGTATTTGTAAATAATTGCCTTTATGATTTATAATTACCACAAAATGCGGGAAGCACGGATCATCTTCAATTTTTACAAGCATTGGAATATTTACAAGCTTATCTAAACTTTCTCTATTAATTTGATATGAATTACTTTCATAGCCTAGCTTTTTAACCGCATCGCTTAAATCTGCAAAGCTTATCATATCAGTGTAAAGTTGTTGTCCACTCATTATTTCCAAAAGTTTAAGCTCATTAAACTTTTGATTATCAAGTATATTAATTAAAGTTGCCAAAGATGAAGCTCCACAAGACTCTTCATAAGTTTGTCTTATTACTCTTTCATTTTTTCTTGATAAGACTTGACTATAAATTCTGCCTTTAAGAATAAAGGCAGAATAATAAATATTAATAATATTTTTAAAATTTTTTCCATAGATTGATACCAAAAATTGCATCAGGTGCAGCAGAGCTTCCCCCAAAACTAGCATTAACAGAAACTGCGGTATCCAAACTAATGCTATAAGTAGAACCTAAACTTAAAGTTGGAATAGAACGCACTTCAGAATTTTGACAACCATTGATTTTTTGCTCGGTTTGTAATCTTTGCTCTGCTCCTAAATCTAAAGTGATTTTAGGACTTAGAATGATAGATAAATCCCCACCCACATAAATGCTATTTCCATACTCTATTTTAAGGGCTTTAAATTTTCTTGTTTGGTTATAACCAAATCCTGTATAAATACTATAAACTACAGGATCGCTGTATCCTCTTAAACTAACTTGTAGGTTTTGTGATTTTAGATAAAAGTTTTTGGTTTGATTGACTGCTTTTTCTCTTTGAACGATCGCAGTTTGAAATGTAATTTGTGGAATTAAATTTGCAATGCTATCGCCTGTATAAATAAAACCTAGCCATAAACTATCAAAGCCTATTCGGTTTTTACTAAAATACTCATTTGTAAAAAATTTGTATATTCTTGTCTCACATAACTTCCACCCCTTAAAATAAGTATATTAAGCTTAGGAGTCAGAGTATAAATAAAAGTTTAAGTTAAAAATATCTGCTTTGTATCATTCCAAATTGTAGGGTCTCCACCTATTGTTTAGGATAAAGTGCATAAGAATTGACATTTCCTGTGCTAAGTAGTGAAAAACTAGTAACACTTCTTAAGCCTATTTGTTTTTTAAATAAATTATCTATATTTAACTCATTACTAGTAAAAACACAACCAGCCAAAACCATAAACGCTAAACTAAACAAATCTTTTTCATTGTTACCTTTCTAAATGTTTTTAAAAATTTTTTTAATAAAACAAGAAAAATTTGATTTTAATATTAAATTTATGATATTATGTAAATAAAGAATAAATATAATAAAAATTAAGAAGAAATTATGTTAAAAAAATTGGCAAGTTCATTGATTTTAGGTTCTTTGTTGGTAAGTTCTGCTTTTGCTGGGGATTTTTTAGCTAAAGTTAGTAATGGTGCAATAAACGATAACTCTCAAGGCATAAAGGCTCTTAATTTAGATGAGATGAAACAAATAGTAGATGGTGCATTCTATCATAGAGTATCTAAACTTAATAAATATGGATATAAAGTCTGGCTTGCAAGTGATTCAATGTATATTACAACCGATGCAAATGGAAATCTTAAATCGAACTCTGGAATAGATTCAGTAAGAAAAAAAATGGGATATCAAGAAAACAGAATAGTTATATTGGGAGTTAAAGATAATATTCTTATATATAAAATGAATTAAGGACATTTAAACAAATGCTAAGTAGTTTTCAAGTTAACAACACGCCATTTGGTGCTGTTATTGATTACAAGCGTGATAAAGAATATTGTGGTGGAATTTATAATGATAGCTCTAAATGGCAAGAAATCTTAGACAATAAATTTAATCAATTTTCAAAAGATGAAAATCATAAAAATATAGATAAAAATGATTTTTTAAATATCTATAGCGATAATAGTAACAACTATGTTAGCAATGAAATCACTAAATATATTAATAATATAAAAGATTTAAATGGAAATAAAATTGATTTTAATAGCTTAGATTCCAAACAGCAAAGTCTTATTATTTCTTTTCTAAGAACACCATTAGAACAAACTAATATCTATGGGACAAGAGCAAAATTAAGTGATATAAAAATAGATTTAAATGATAATAATGAACTTTATATCGAGGCAAATCTTCATACTATCGATGGAAAAACTCTTAGTATGGGAGCAGAATTTTCTATGCAAACAATGGATGAAAATAAGTATGGAAGCTATGGTTTTCTAGAACATAATGATAGCCAAATATATAAATTTTCATTTGTAAGTGATAAAAATTTAAGCACAAGTGAAAGAAAAATTTGCTCACAAATATAAAAAATGCCGACATAAAATCACTTGATGATTTTAAAGAAGATATAGATATTAGCATTTATTTTAACGATGATGGAACAGAGGGTAAATTTACTAGCTTTTCCATATATGATAAATCAAATTTTGAACTTGATATTCAAAAGGCTCATGAAAATGTTAAAAATCTTCCAAAAGAAGAAAATGAAAAAGAATCTTCAAATTTTATTCTTGTAAATATTTATTGGGATATTGTAAGAAAAGATTTAGAAAATTTCAAAACTAATTTAAAAAATAAGCAAGAAAATCTTTTTATTAAAAATTCTATTTCACCATTGAAAGATATATTAAAAAATAATATTTAAATAATTTAGAAATAATTTTACTTTTTAATCAAGTAAAAGCGTTTTATATTTTTAAACTTCTTTAGCATTTAACTCTAGTCTTATCTAAACAAAAAAGCCTCTTCGGCTTTATCTTTTAACTTCTGCAAACCATTTATATCTTAAAGTTTTAACATTAAATTCTATCATCTTATTATCTTTTTCTTTTAGTAATTATAAAAAGTTTTTCTTCTTTTTTTTATAAGAAATAATACATATTTTGCTGTATCTTTCATCATAAATAGATTTGCTATAATATTAAGAATTTCTTTTAAAACTTAATTCTCAGTGATATAAAGCTCGTTGTTTTTTCTCATCTTATTTTATTTTAGTATTATTCTTCCTATAATTCTAAGTCTATTATTTTGCATCTATTTTATAAGCTTTAACCTTAAGTAAGTTTATATTTGATTTAGCATCTATATCTTTTGTTTTAATACTTATCTTTAAAACTCTTACCAATCCAATAAATATTTAATATTCTAAAAACTTTTTAATATTAAAAGATTGATTTAAAACTTTATCTGTTTTGTTGTAATTTGTAAGCTAACATTT
>NZ_JAENKR010000073.1:0-6533 GCF_016598965.1 Campylobacter sp. TTU-622 | reverse complement strand
TGATTTATTTTTTTTTTTTTTTGATAAAATTCGAAAGTTTAGATTTTTTATATTTGAAAGAATTAAGGAAATAAAATGGTAGATGAGCAAGTTTTTTTAGATTTTCAAAAAGAATGGTCTTTAGAAAAGGTTTCAAAAATGAGTATCGAAGAGTATAATCAGCTTGGAAATACTAATACATTTACTTATTGGTTAGAACATAGATTAGAGAAATTTGCAAGTATAAAAGGAGCTGCTGGAGGATTGGCAAATTTAAAATTTGGTATTTGTCATTGTGGTGGTAAGACATATAAAATTAAAGAAAGGATAAAATATTCGTCTGATAAACAATATGCATGGTTAATTAGTTATGCTGAAGGTGCTAGGGATAAGAATGAAGCATTTGACATAATTAAACAAAAAATTATAAATATAATAAAAGCAAGTCAGAATAATAACTTAGAAACTATAGAAAAAATTATTTTTCCTAATATAGTTAAATGGAAAATAGCTTTTCATTATCAAAATCCTAAAAATATTAAAATTTTTAATATTTTTTCTCAAGTAGTTTTAAATAAAATATCTTTAGGTGAATTTAAGGAACAATTAAAAACTTATCAACTCCATCAAAAATTATTAGAAGGTAAAAATTTCTCACTTGATGAAATGAGAGAAAAAATTTCTAAGCCTTTATGGGATAAGTATGGCAGTAATGAAAAATCTACTGAAAATATAGAGGAGGCAATGGATAATAATATAAGTGAAATTCCTTTAAATCAAATTCTTTATGGACCTCCAGGTACAGGAAAAACTTATCATACTATAGATAAGGCTTTAGAAATTTTAGGTGAAAATATAGAAAGTAGAGATGAGAAAAAAGCAAAATTTGATGAATATGTAAAAAATGGGCAAATAGTCTTTACAACTTTTCATCAAAGCTATGGATATGAAGAATTTGTAGAAGGTATAAAGCCTGATTTAGATAAAGAAAATGAAAATGAAAATTCACAAATTAATTATAAGGTTAAAGATGGAATTTTTAAAGAACTTTGCCAAAAGGCTTTAAAACTTGATTTAGATAAGTTAATTTTTGAATTTGCACATTTTATTAATCAAGAATTTATAAATCAAGGTAAGGAATTTCCATTAGAAAATAAAGTAAGCATTAAGAAGATATCTTTAAATTCTAAAGATAAGTATTGTTCTTTTTTATTGGGTGGATCAATTAAAAGCTCTCAAACATTAGTTATTAATACCATAAAAGAAAATTATTTAGACTTTAAGCATGGAAAAATAAAGAATTATAAAGATATAAAACCAAAATATGATAGTCAAAAGGATCATCACGGAAATGCGACTTATTATTTTATGTTTTATAAAAAATTAAGAGAATTTGAAGAAAACCAAAAAGAAAAATTTGAAATTACGAGTGAAAAATTAAAACCTTTTATAATCATCATTGATGAAATCAATCGTGGTAATGTAAGTAAGATTTTTGGTGAGCTTATAACCTTGATAGAGCCTAGTAAAAGATTGGGCAATAAGGAAGCATTAGAATTAACTTTGCCTTATAGTGGTGAAAAATTTGGAGTACCTAAAAATGTATATATTATAGGCACTATGAATACAGCTGATAGAAGTATCACTTCTCTTGATACAGCTCTAAGAAGACGTTTTGAATTTGTTGAGATGATGCCTGATGTGAGTGAATTATCTATAGATTGTGAAGGTATTAATTTACAAGAGTTATTAATAGCTATAAACACTCGCATAGAATATTTACTAGATAGAGAAAAAACTATAGGTCATGCATTTTTTATAGGTGTTGAAAATTTAGAAGGTTTAAAAAAGGTATTTCAAAATAAGATTATCCCTCTTTTACAAGAGTATTTTTATAATGATTATGCTTTAATTGATGATGTTTTAAATTCCAATGATATGATTGATAAAAAAGAATTAGAAAATATTAAATACCTCCAAAAAATAAAAACCTTAGATAATGTAGATAGCGAGAAAGTTATTTATAGTATTACTTTATTTGATGATGAAATTTGGGATAAACCTGAAACATATCGAACTATTTATAATGATGGGAAAAATCAATTAAACAATGATAAACAATAACACTTTTTCCATCATCGAACATCAAGCTTTTTCTAAAGAAGATTTAAAAGAAATTTTCAAAGAAAAGGCTGAAAGGTTTTACAAAGAGCTAGAAGATTTTGCAAAAAATAATGAAAATCTTCTAGGTTTTAAAAATAAAAATACCCTAAAAGCTAAAAATTATGTAGGCATTATCCAAACCAAAAGCGGAGTTTTGGAAATTTTACCAAAATGCACAAATTTAGAAAGTTACAAGTTAGAAAAAGATTTTTTGATACACGATAAAGAAAAGTTAAAAAAGTGGTATGATCTAAGCGAAGGTTTTAAAGATAATGAAATTTATGCAAACGATTTTAAATTTAACCCTAAAATTCTTTTAATCAATTTGCTAAAAACCTTAAAAAATTCTCCTTTTAAAAAGTCGCAAATTGCATCTTTGCAAAGTTCTAAAATGCCATTGTTTGAAATTTTTATCACGATGTTTTTAGATGAATTTGATAGTGTGTATAAAAAAGGTTTAATGAGATCTTATGTAGATTATGAGAGTAATAGAGCTTTTTTAAAAGGAAAACTACTTTTTAGTGAGCATATTAAACAAAATCTAGTTCATAAAGAAAGATTTTTTACAAGTTGTGATGAGTTTGTTTTAGATATAGCGCCAAACCGCTTAATAAAATCTACTCTAAATTTCTTAAAATCCAAAACAAATATAAATAAATTTAGACTCATAAAGTCCTTGCAAATGCTTGATGAGGTAGAATTTTCTAAAAATTATGAAAAAGATTTTAGCTATAAAATTTCAAGACATTTTGATTATTATGAAAACTTGCTTTTATGGTGCAAAATTTTCTTAAAAAACGAAAGTTTTATGCCTTATTATGGCAAAAATGAAGCCTTTGCTTTGCTTTTTCCTATGGAAAAGCTTTTTGAAGATTATGTGGCGTATATGCTAAAAAAAGCAAATCCAACTGAAAATATTAAAACTCAAAGTAGTGGAAAATACTTGATTTCAAAAAATAATGAAAAATGTTTTATGTTAAAGCCTGATTTATATATAGAAAATAAAATGATCTTAGATACTAAGTGGAAAATTCCAGATAGTGATGAAGATAAAAAGCAGGGCATAGCACAAAATGATTTGTATCAAATGTTTGCTTATGCTTGTAAATTTAAAATTTATGATATTAAGCTTGTGTATCCTTTGTGCGAGAAAACTCAAGATTTACAAAGAAAAACTACAGAAAAATTTTTTATTTTTAAAGCAAGTGAACATTTGTATTTTAAAGAACAAGAGCAAAAAGATATAAAAGTTCAAGTGCTTTTTGCGCCTTTACCTTTTTAAAAACTTACCTATCAAATGTATTAAAAATCCAAAACAAGCTACAGATATGATACAAGCACCGCTTGAGAGATTGAGATAATAGCTAAGCATAAGTCCTAAAATGCAAAAAATCATACTTAAAAAACTTGCTAAAATCATAATAAAACCAAGTCTTTTGCTAAAATTTTCAGCAATAAAACTTGGGATACTAAGTAAGGCCATAACTAAAATAAGCCCCACAAGGCGTATGGAAATAACTATACAAAAAGCCATAAGCGCAATTAAAAGATAATGAAAAAAGTTTATATTAATGCCACGAACTTTTGCAAATTCAGCATCAAAACTTAAAGCTTCAAATTGTCTATAAAATAAAACTATCAAAACTATTACTATTATATCAACTATACCCATAAGCCATAGATCTTGTGTTCCTATGGCTAAAATACTTCCAAAAAGATAAGCCATTAAATCCGTGTTGTAATTAGGACTTAAATCGATCAATATAATCCCAACAGCCATTCCAAAAGCCCAAATTACAGCAATAATGCTATCGCTTCTATATTCATAACGCTTAGCTAAAAAGGCCACTAAAAAAGCTAAAAATAAAGTAAATATTCCTGTGCTTAATAAAATAGGCAAAGAAAAATAAAAAGCTATTCCTATACCACCAAAAGCTCCGTGTGTTATACCTCCAGCCATAGAAAAAAGGCGATTTATCATCACTAAAGTCCCTATAACTCCGCAAGCTATACTGACTAAAAATGCTCCCAATAAAGCGTTTTGAAAAAAAGTGAAATTTAAAATTTCAAACATAATTTTCCTTTGAAAATTTCAAACAAAAATTTTCTTTTTTAAATTCGGTTTTTCTTAAATTTCTTCTTACAAATTCTTGTTCGCATAACTTTTTGCTATTACAATTTTTTTCATCGCAAAAACAAGAATTTAAACTCATTTCCACATCACAAAAATGAGAATGATTTTCGTATAAATGCTTTAAAAATAAACTTTTTTCTTTCTCTTTGGCGTTAGTATGTAAAAAAAGCTCTTTATTTAAATGAGCGATTTTATCACTATAAGCAAGCACTAGATTAATATCGTGGCAAATGAGTAAAATTCCTACACCTTTTTGATGCAAAGAACTTAAAAGTTCAAAAATTTGTATAGCAGATTTATTATCAACACTTGCAGTTGGCTCATCTAAAATCAGCATTTTGCATTCACTTGCTAATGCTCTTGCAATAAAAACGCGTTGTCTTTGCCCGCCGCTTAAAGAATTTATTGTTTTATTCCAAAAATTTTCCATTCCTACGCTTTTTAAAGCTTGTATAGCTTTTTCTTTATCTTCTTTGCTGTAAAAACCAAAAATTTTTTTACTTATAAGTCCCATAAGAACAATTTCAATTACTCTTGGATAAAAATTAGGATTTGCTAAAGTATATTGAGGAACATAACCTATTTCTTTTCTTTGAATAGCTTGAAATTTGATTTCATTTTTAGATTTTAAAAGTCCTAAGATAAGTTTTATGAGGGTTGATTTTCCTGCACCATTTGGACCTATGATAGAAAGAAAGTCTTTGTTATCATAATTTAGATTGATATTTTTTAAAACTATTTCATTTCCATATGTATAATTAAGATTAGAAATTTCAAAAAAAAGCATTAAAGACCTAATTATAGATTTTTAGAAAAGGCATCAGCTGTTTTTAAAAGTTCATTTTCCCAATCATAAGACAAATGATCTATTTTATAAATTTGCGCATCACATTCTTTTGCCAATGTTTTTGCCGCATTTTCAGGAAAGCCACTTTGAACAAAAATGACTTTTATATTTTTATTTTTTATTAGAGTGATTAGATTTTGCAAATCTTTGCTTTTTGGTTCTTTGCCTAGAATTTCTACGGGAATTTGTATAAGATTATAACGTTTTGCAAAATATGTCCAAGAAGGATGATAAACTACAAATTCTTTATTTTTTAATTTTTCTAGTTTTGATGCAATTTGCAAATTTAAACTATTTAACTCTTTTAAAAATTGATCTAAATTTTGTTTATATAAATTTTTATTTTGTGGATATTTTTGACTTAAAGCATCATAAATATTTAAAGCCATAGTTTGCACCAAGATAGGATCAAGCCAAGTATGAGGATCAAAGTATTCATGAGAATGTTCATGTTCATGAGAGTGATCGTGTAAATGTTCGTGCTCATCATCAGTTTCTAGTAAAGTTATATTTTTTTGTATATTTACAATTTGAAGTTTTGGGAAATTTTGTTTAAATTTATCTATAAAAACTTTTTCAAATTCTAATCCTATGGTAAAATAAATATCACTTTTTTCAAGATCTTTCATAGTGCTTGGTTTAAATTCAAAATTGTGTTCATTACTATTTGGCGGTAATATTATATTGATATTTAGAGTATTTGCGGCTATTTTCTTTACAAAAAATGCTTGAGGAGCTATGCTAACACTAATTAAAGGTTTTGCTTGTAGTATTAAAAAAGAAAAACATAATAATATAATTTTTTTCATTAGATTGACTTTCTAGAATGTTTTTAAAGATTTTTAAGCCTTATAGTATAGCAAACAATCGTTTAATTTTTTTTAATAAAAAATAAATTTTTATTTGATAAAATAACGGCTTTGAAAAAAATCTTTAATTTAAGGAGTTTTATATGAGCTTAAAATTTAAGGTTTCTTTGGTTGCAAATTTAATTGCAATTTTTTGCTTAGGTTTGCTTGGAATTATAACTTACATTTTCGTTAATAAGAGTATATATCATGAAGTTATAAATGCTGAAATAAACTATATTAAAGTTGCAAAAAATTCTATGATAAATTTTTCAAAGAACAATTCTGATACTCTTGAAAATTTTTCAAAAAGAATTTTGTCATTTTCTTATAATCAATTAAACAACCAACAAGCTTTGATGGAAAATATAGGAGATGATTTAAAATTATTAAGAGAAGCTGGAGGATTTTTAGCAGCTTATATTGCACAACCAGATGGTGAGCTTGTTGTAAGTGATACAGATTCTGATGCTAAAGGAAAGAATTTTGGTATTTATGGTAAAGCTGATAATTATGATGCAAGAACAAGAGATTATTATCAGGAAGCTTTAAAAACAAATGG
>NZ_JAENKR010000072.1:0-6620 GCF_016598965.1 Campylobacter sp. TTU-622 | reverse complement strand
ATCTACTACAATACCAAGTCTTACTCTTTCTTTGCCAACTATATTTAAAGCTTCTTTTATACTAGAATTGGGATTTAATTTTAATTTTTTGATATCCATAACATATCCGTAAATTTTTTATTTAAAATTGTATCTAATTTTATATTTTTAAGCTTTGTTTTAATGAATTCATTAGGATTTTTTATTTTATTCTCAAAAGGATTATTAAAACTTTTTAAAATTTCTTTAAATTTTTTAGTTTCTAATTTTTGAAAAGCTTTTTGCAAATCTTTCATATTTGTATCAATAATATTTTCACTTTTTATCCTTCCTTTTTGACGATCTCCTATATTTATACAAGCTGTTCTTAAAAAAGGACTTTCTATGACACCGCTAGATGAATTTCCTATTATGGCTTTTGAAATTTTCATTAAGCTTAAATACTTTTCAACTCCAAGATTATCAAAGAGTTTTGCTTTTTTAGGATATTTCTTGCAAAACTCCACTAAAAAATTATTAATCAAAAGTCCATTTTCATCAGCATTTGCTTTAGTAAAAATCAAACTTGCTTTTTTAAGCTTGATTAAATTATCAAGTAATATTTCAATATTATTTTTAGTTTGTTCTAAATTTAAAGTTTCAGGATGATAAGTGATTAAATAAATATTTTCATCGAATTTAAAATCAAGTTCTTTTTCAAGTTCTTTTTTACTTAAAAAGTTCGTATTTTTAACATTAAATCCACCCAAAGAACCTACATTAAAAACAAAATTTTTATTTTCTCCTAATTGTAAAACCCTATTTTGATATTCTTTTGTGCTTACAAAATGAAGATGAGCCATTTTAGTTATGCTATGCCTTATGCTATCATCAATAGCTCCTAAAGTAAGTTCTCCACCACAAAGATGAGCAATAGGAATATGCATTAAAAGGCAAACACTAGCAACTGCTAACATTTCATAACGATCTCCTAAAATTACTACTATATCGGGTTTTAAACTTTCAAACACCTTAGAAAAACCTTCAAATACTAAAGCCATGCTTTTACAAAGATTTAATTTATCATCATTTGAAGATAAAATGGGAATTTTTTTATCTATTTTAAAATCTTTTTCTATTTCTTTATAAGTTAGACCAAAATCTTTACTTAAATGTGCTCCTGTTGCTATGATTTGTAATGCTAAATCTTTATCATTTTTTATTTCTAAACATAAATTTTTAAGCAAATACCATTCAGCTCTTGTTGCGCTAATTATGCAGATTTTTCTTTTACTCACGAATTAATTCATCTTCTTTATAATTTTTTTGAGCAATTTTTCCTAAAAATTCATCATATCTCATTGCACAAATTCCATTTCCTGGACGCTTTGTAGTTAAATTTTCTTCATTGAATTTCTCACCTTTTTTAATGGCTTTTTTTGCTACAAGACTTTTTCTTGCTATATTTATATTTTTCTTTTCACTCTTACTTGCTTTTTTAATACCACTGCCTAAAGCTAACTCAAGCTCTCTTATGCTTTGACACATAAATTTAAGCTCATTTGGTTCTAAACTTGCTTTGTGATCAGGACCATTCATCGTTTTATCTAAAGTAAAATGTTTTTCAATTACACAAGCTCCTAAAGCTACGGCTCCTAAAGCTACACTTATACCTTTAGTATGATCTGAATATCCTATATTTAAATTAAAAGCATTTTTTAAAGTTTGTATAACCTTTAAATTGATTTCATTAAAAGGAGCAGGATATTCTGTTGTGCAATGCATTAAAGTGATATTGCTTCTTTTTTGGCCATTTTTGCAAAGCACATCTAAACAAGCTTCAATTTCACCTAAATTTGCCATTCCTGTTGAGAGTATAATTTTCTTATTTAATCTTGCAATGGCTTTAAGATAAGGAAGATTGGTAATTTCTCCACTTGGAATTTTAAAAATTTCAAGCCCTAAACAATGTAAAAGCTCTATACTTTCTAAATCAAAAGGAGTTGAAAGAAAAGAAATATTACAAGCTTTAGCATAAGCGATAAGAATTTGATGTGCTTTTAAATCAAGTTCTAATTTTTTTATCATTTCAAATTGACTTTCATCTTGATTAGTTGTTTGAAGTTGATATTTAGCTTTTTTTGCATTAATACTTACGCAATTTTTACTTTTAAAGGTTTGAAATTTTACAAAATCAGCTCCACATTCTGCTGCAACCTCTATCATTTTTTTAGCCAGATTTAAATCTCCGTTATGATTTACTCCTGCTTCTGCAATGATAAGAGTTTTTTTCATTATTTACCTTTACTATTAAAGTTAAATTGAATCTTATAATAATTATATATAGAAATAATATTTAAAAATCAAACTTATTATAAGATTTAATTTATCTTTTTTGATATTTTAAAATAATATTTACTATATATTGTAACAAAAATTCGCTCTTATTTTATCTTTAACTTTAAATTTGCTTTAAAAATACTTAAATTTTTAAGTCAAATTTCTTATTTACCAATATAATTTATTTAAGAAATTTCATTTTTAAGTTTAAATTCTCCAAATTCATTTTTATAAAACAAGTCCATATTATAATGTTTTTCAACAATACGGTAAAAACGATCCTTATTAATGCCAACAAAAGAACAAAAATCTTCAATACACCTATCATCTAACTTATGATCTCTTTCTTTAACAATTTTAATAGCCTTTTCTCTATCTAAAAGTCCATATCTTATAAGTCTAGATGCATAATCACTAGCCATAGCGTGCCCAAATTTTGGATATTTCATCCAAGCATGGATAATATAACCTATGCTATCAATTTGATCAAAATTCTCAACACAATGAGTCCTATCCCATTCATTTTGTAAATCTGTAAAGCCTCTGCTCTTTGCAAAAATATAATTTGAATAAGAATTCCATTTAATAAAATAACTAAGATAAATAGGATCTAATTTAGCAAGATCTTTTTCATTGGGACTAAAAAAAAGTTGGATATTCTCTTCTTTGATTTCATCATCTATAAATTCATTTAAGTCTAAATCTTGTGCTACTCCATTTAAAAAAATATCTCTAGCGCTAGGAGTTTCTAGGTCATACCCCCCCCCATACTCATAACTTACATTTTCGCCATAAACTAGCAAAGGAGTATTAAATTTTAAAGCCATAGCAAAAGGATAAGTATAAATAAGCCTATCAATAAACCAAGTTGGTTTTCCATATTTTTCAAAAGTTTTTAAAGTAATTTTTCTTTGGGTTTTTAAATCAGGCTTTAAGCTAATGATATGACAACCAAAAGTTTCACTTAAATTTCTTAAATTTTTTCTTCCGGCTTTAGTGCTAGTAAAATTATCCTCAACGCTAAATAAAATAGGATTCATTCCTAGTTTTTCTTTCATAATATGCACTTGAAAGTGAGAATCCTTACCCCCACTTACAGCAATAGCACAATCATACTCAAATTTTCCATTCATTCTGCGATATTTATCGCATAATTCCTCTAATTCTTTAAATCTTTTTTTATAATCAATCTTTTCTTTATTTTTATGATTGATACAAGCAGAACAGATATTTTTATCCTTATCATCTTTAAAAAATTTAATCCCTGGTCTTGTGTTTGGCATTACGCAATAATCACAATAAATCATAATAATCCTTGATTTTATTTAAAAAATATAATCATAAGATAAATGGGTTAATGGGGGGGGATCGTTAATGAAACGATATTTTAAGAATTTTTTACTCTTGGAATTTTGGCAAAAATATTCATAATGTGGCGCATCAAAAATAATTCCACCTATATAAAAATAAGATTCAACTGTAGAAAATTTTTGTTTATAATCAAAAAGCGTATCATCGTCCTCAACACCACCTCCTAAAATGCAAAATTTAGAACCTTTTTTATTTGCATACTCAAAGAAAAAATCTAAAAGTGCGGCATTAGCATTGGCCTTTAAAGAATTAGCACTTAAATGATAATAAGAAAAATCTTTACAAAGAAAAAAAGAAGCAAAAGCTATAATTTCTTCATTTAAACTTGCCTTTAAGACAATATATTCTTTAAAATTATATAATTTATCAAAATATTTTTGATCAAAAAAATAAAAATTCTCTGCATCATTTCTTTGCATTGTTTTTTCATAAAGTATTTTAAAATCTTCATTTTCATTTATTTTAATAAAATCTATTTTTAAATTTTCTCTTGCTTTTTTCACATAAGCTTTAATACGAGGATTATAATTTTTGCGTATAGTTGAAATATCACACTCGGTAGGAACTATAATAATTTTTTTATTTTTACTTATAAAATCTAAATTATTTTTATAAGCATTAATATACTCATCAAAAGGATGAAAGCGTATAAAAAAAGCAATAATCTTTTCTTTTAAAGCTTTTTGCTTTAAAATTTCAAAGGCTTCATTTAGAAAATCCTCATTTTTGGTATTAGTATAAATTCCATTGTATCCATAAGGACTTTGTAAATCAAAAAAGCCTGAATTTAAAATTTCTTGTTTAATGCCTAAAGTTTTAAAGATAAATCCATCTTTTTTATATTCAAATTCAAAAACATTTCCATATAATTTTGCATAATTAAAACTAAAATAGATATCATCTTTAAAGCTAAGAGTGTTAAGGTTGGAAGCAAGATAAGCTTCAAGGCTTATCTTGCTCATCTTCCATTCCTCTTTAAAAGATTTAAATCCCCCCCCCCGTTAGAGTACTTCTCGCCTTCGATAATAAAAATTTTATCAATAACTTTTGTCACTTTATCTTCTAAAACATCTTCTAAAGTAAGAATGCTTAAATTTGTTCTTTTAAAATTCTTATGTTTATAAAGCTTCTTAATTTCATTTAAAGTACTAAAACGAAGCTTTCCATTGCCTTTATAAATACCATATTCTGGAATTTGCTCCAAACCTTTTTCTTTTTCATAGCCAAAAAGCCCAGTGGCCAAAGTCATAGAAAGAAATTTGCCACAAGGCTTTAATTTTGATATAGCTTTATCAAAAATATCTTTAGTTTTTTCAAAATCATTGCAACACAAAGAAGCTATATCAATAATTGCATCAAAACTTTCATTTTCAAATTCATCAAGCTTTTGAGCATAATCGCCTATTTTAATTTCTTTGATTTGTTTGCTCAAATTTTCATCTTCTAAGCGTTTTTTAAAACGTTCAACTCCTGTTTTACTCCATTCTATACCACTGACACTAAAACCTTCTCTTGCACAAAACCAAAGATTGGCACCTGTTCCAAGCCCTAATTCTAAAATATTAATTTTATTTCTATCTTTAACATTGTAAAAATTTCTCGCAATAAAACGGATTAAATTTTCACTAGGATATTTTCCCCATTCTTTATTGGAGAAAATGTTTTCCCAGAAATTTGAATCATTCATATCTCTCGCCCTCTATAACAAAAAGTTCATTTTTTATTTTTCCCTCTTCTTTTAAAGAGTAAATTTGAACTTTAATAATTTTGTAATTTTTTCCATTATAAAGCTTTTCTATATCCAATTCATCACAATATCTAATATTTCCAGTAAAAGCGTCACTTCCAGAAGATGGAGAACAAGTATGATAAGCTAAATTTGTATCCTCATAAAAACCTTCATTATTAAAACTAGGGGTAATAGAAAAGAATTTACCCCCGACTTTCAACTTTGAAACCGCCTTTTCAATAATATCTTTGGTTTTTTTAAAATCGTTATAAGCCAAAGAATAGCTATCAATCCAAGCATCAAAACTTTCATTTTCAAATTCATCAAGCTTTTGAGCATAATCGCCTATTTTAATTTCTTTGATTTGTTTGCTCAAATTTTCATCTTCTAAGCGTTTTTTAAAACGTTCAACTCCTGTTTTACTCCATTCTATACCACTGACACTAAAACCTTCTCTTGCACAAAACCAAAGATTGGCACCTGTTCCAAGCCCTAATTCTAAAATATTAATTTTATTTCTATCTTTAACATTGTAAAAATTTCTCGCAATAAAACGGATTAAATTTTCACTAGGATATTTTCCCCATTCTTTATTGGAGAAAATGTTTTCCCAAATATCCATTCCTAAATTTATATCTTTAATAATTTCAGAATTTAGAATATATTTTTTCATTTTTGCCTTTCAAAAATTATTTTACCTTAGATAAATTAATACTTTAATATTTAAATTTAGAACTTTTGCTATCGTCTAAAAACCTCTCATAATCCTCAGGCACACCAATATCTATAAAATAATTATCAAAAATACAAGCTCTAGCTTTTAGAGTTTTAAAATTTTCTTGCAAAAAACTTTCAAAGGAAAATTTATTTTCTAAATTGCAAGTATTAAAAATATCTTTTGATACTAAATAAATTCCTCCATTAATAAATCCTTGTTTAAAAAATTGTTTTTCTCTAAAGGAATTTATAAAATAATTTTTATCAAGTTCTACAGCTCCGTATCTATCAAAATCTTGCATTGATTTTAAAGCAAGACAAATTTTACTTTCTTGTAAATTTAAATAAGATAAGTCTATGTTAAAAAAAGTATCGCCATTTAATACTAAAGAATTTTCATTTACTAAATTTAAAGCTTGTTTTATAGCTCCACCAGTTCCTAAAGGTTTTTTTTCTATGCTATATTCTATTTTTATGTCTAAAAATTTATTTTTAAAGTGGTTTT
>NZ_JAENKR010000071.1:0-6717 GCF_016598965.1 Campylobacter sp. TTU-622 | reverse complement strand
AACCTACCAAATAATCTTAAAAACAAACCTAACAATCTAAACTAGCTTAACCAAATAAATCAAACAAAGCAGACAACAACCAACTTAACTAAATAATCCAGCCAAACAAAAAGTAAAGTAAGAAAAGTAAAGAAAGAAATAAAGAAAGTAAATTAAAGTAATAAATAAGCAAACAATTAAACAATATAGTAAAACAATTTTTTTACAATAAAAACTAAAACAATAAACAAATTAAAAAATCTAATTTTTTAATTTATAAATAAATATAAAAATTTAATAAATTTATTTATCCTTAAGCTTATTAGGAATATAATCTCATTTCTTTTTTACAATTTTACAAAAAAGCCTTAAAAGCGTTTTTTAAAATAATAAAAAAATAATTTTTGTATTAGAGATGTTTTTAGTTTTATGAACATTTTATTTTTAAATGAGTAAAACTATAAATTGATATTTATTTAATCTTTAATTATTTTTTAAGTAAAAAAGTTTTGTTCTTTTAATTTAGTATTGTTTTCAAATCTTATAGTCAATCTTTGAAATCTAAATAAGTGATCGATTGAGCCAGATTATAATTTAAATATATTAAAAGATTAAAACTAGTTTTTAATCAAATACTTTTTCTTTGAAGAAAAAGATTAAACTATCTATAAATTATTATGGAGAGTTTGATCCTGGCTCAGAGTGAACGCTGGCGGCGTGCCTAATACATGCAAGTCGAACGATGAAGCTTCTAGCTTGCTAGAAGTGGATTAGTGGCGCACGGGTGAGTAAGGTATAGTTAATCTGCCCTACACTGGGGGACAACACTTAGAAATGAGTGCTAATACCCCATACTCCTATTTAACACAAGTTGAGTAGGGAAAGTTTTTCGGTGTAGGATGAGACTATATAGTATCAGCTAGTTGGTAAGGTAATGGCTTACCAAGGCTATGACGCTTAACTGGTCTGAGAGGATGATCAGTCACACTGGAACTGAGACACGGTCCAGACTCCTACGGGAGGCAGCAGTAGGGAATATTGCGCAATGGGGGAAACCCTGACGCAGCAACGCCGCGTGGAGGATGACACTTTTCGGAGCGTAAACTCCTTTTCTTAGGGAAGAATTCTGACGGTACCTAAGGAATAAGCACCGGCTAACTCCGTGCCAGCAGCCGCGGTAATACGGAGGGTGCAAGCGTTACTCGGAATCACTGGGCGTAAAGGGCGCGTAGGCGGATTATCAAGTCTCTTGTGAAATCTAATGGCTTAACCATTAAACTGCTTGGGAAACTGGTAATCTAGAGTGGGGGAGAGGCAGATGGAATTGGTGGTGTAGGGGTAAAATCCGTAGATATCACCAAGAATACCCATTGCGAAGGCGATCTGCTGGAACTTAACTGACGCTAAGGCGCGAAAGCGTGGGGAGCAAACAGGATTAGATACCCTGGTAGTCCACGCCCTAAACGATGTATGCTAGTTGTTGGGATGCTAGTCATCTCAGTAATGCAGCTAACGCATTAAGCATACCGCCTGGGGAGTACGGTCGCAAGATTAAAACTCAAAGGAATAGACGGGGACCCGCACAAGCGGTGGAGCATGTGGTTTAATTCGAAGATACGCGAAGAACCTTACCTGGGCTTGATATCCTAAGAACCTTATAGAGATATGAGGGTGCTAGCTTGCTAGAACTTAGAGACAGGTGCTGCACGGCTGTCGTCAGCTCGTGTCGTGAGATGTTGGGTTAAGTCCCGCAACGAGCGCAACCCACGTATTTAGTTGCTAACGGTTCGGCCGAGCACTCTAAATAGACTGCCTTCGTAAGGAGGAGGAAGGTGTGGACGACGTCAAGTCATCATGGCCCTTATGCCCAGGGCGACACACGTGCTACAATGGCATATACAATGAGACGCAATACCGCGAGGTGGAGCAAATCTATAAAATATGTCCCAGTTCGGATTGTTCTCTGCAACTCGAGAGCATGAAGCCGGAATCGCTAGTAATCGTAGATCAGCCATGCTACGGTGAATACGTTCCCGGGTCTTGTACTCACCGCCCGTCACACCATGGGAGTTGATTTCACTCGAAGCGAGGATGCTAAAATAGCTACTTTCCACAGTGGAATCAGCGACTGGGGTGAAGTCGTAACAAGGTAACCGTAGGAGAACCTGCGGTTGGATCACCTCCTTTCTAGAGTACTAAAGTAATAAGTCTCACAACTATTACTTCAATCAAACTCAATCATCCTTGTTTAGATTTCAAAGATTGATGAAAAGCTAATTTTGGGGAATTAGCTCAGCTGGGAGAGCGCCTGCTTTGCACGCAGGAGGTCAGCGGTTCGATCCCGCTATTCTCCACCATTATAAGGGCCTATAGCTCAGCTGGTTAGAGTGCACCCCTGATAAGGGTGAGGTCACAAGTTCAAGTCTTGTTAGGCCCACCATGAGATTAAGATTTGAAAAAGGTTTAAATCTAAAGTAAGTATATTTATTTAATATTTTTAATATGCTTACTTTAGGTTTTACCTAAATGTTCTTTTACTTATCAATGTTAAGAGTCACAAGCAAGTTTTAAAAACAATTTTACTAAGCTTGTTAAAGAATAAGATTTTATATTTTTCTTTAGTATAGGTATTTTATGTATTTATATATAAGATATTATCTAAAGCTAAGTTTTAATATTTATTTTTAAGTATTAAATGCTTTCCGTCTTGAGTATAAAAGACTTATTGTAAAACTTTAACAAGGAAGTGATGCGTTTTAGAATAAAGGTAAAGTTAGAATAATCTAACTTTATGCGAAATCTTCTTTTATAAAGAAGTTAAAAGGTAAGCTACTAAGAGCGAATGGTGGATGCCTTGACTGGTAAAGGCGATGAAGGACGTACTAGACTGCGATAAGCTACGGGGAGCTGTCAAGAAGCTTTGATCCGTAGATTTCCGAATGGGGCAACCCAATGTATAGAGATATACATTACCTTAATAGGAGCGAACGAGGGGAATTGAAACATCTTAGTACCCTCAGGAAAAGAAATCAATAGAGATTGCGTAAGTAGCGGCGAGCGAAAGCGCAAGAGGGCAAACCCAGTGCTTGCACTGGGGGTTGTAGGACTGCAATATGTATAAAGAAAGCTTAGCAGAACATTCTGGAAAGTATAGCCATAGAGGGTGATAGTCCCGTATGCGAAAGGCTGACTTTAACTAGCAGTATCCTGAGTAGGGCGAAACACGTGGAATTTTGTCTGAAGCTGGGTCGACCACGATCCAACCCTAAATACTAATACCAGATCGATAGTGCACAAGTACCGTGAGGGAAAGGTGAAAAGAACTGAGGTGATCAGAGTGAAATAGAACCTGAAACCATTTGCTTACAATCATTCAGAGCCCTATGTAGCAATACAGGGTGATGGACTGCCTTTTGCATAATGAGCCTGCGAGTTGTGGTGTCTGGCAAGGTTAAGCACACGCGAAGCCGTAGCGAAAGCGAGTCTGAATAGGGCGCTTTAGTCAGATGCTGCAGACCCGAAACGAAGTGATCTATCCATGAGCAAGTTGAAGCTAGTGTAAGAACTAGTGGAGGACTGAACCCATAGGCGTTGAAAAGCCCCGGGATGACTTGTGGATAGGGGTGAAAGGCCAATCAAACTTCGTGATAGCTGGTTCTCTCCGAAATATATTTAGGTATAGCGTTGTGTCGTAATATAAGGGGGTAGAGCACTGAATGGGCTAGGGCATACACCAATGTACCAAACCCTATCAAACTCCGAATACCTTATATGTAATCACAGCAGTCAGGCGGCGAGTGATAAAATCCGTCGTCAAGAGGGAAACAACCCAGACTACCAGCTAAGGTCCCTAAATCTTACTTAAGTGGAAAACGATGTGAAGTTACTTAAACAACCAGGAGGTTGGCTTAGAAGCAGCCATCCTTTAAAGAAAGCGTAATAGCTCACTGGTCTAGTGATTTTGCGCGGAAAATATAACGGGGCTAAAGTAAGTACCGAAGCTGTAGACTTGACTTTGTCAAGTGGTAGGAGAGCGTTCTATTTGCGTCGAAGGTATACCGGTAAGGAGTGCTGGAGCGAATAGAAGTGAGCATGCAGGCATGAGTAGCGATAATTAATGTGAGAATCATTAACGCCGTAAACCCAAGGTTTCCTACGCGATGCTCGTCATCGTAGGGTTAGTCGGGTCCTAAGCCGAGTCCGAAAGGGGTAGGTGATGGCAAATTGGTTAATATTCCAATACCAACATTAGTGTGCGATGGAAGGACGCTTAGGGCTAAGGGGGCTAGCGGATGGAAGTGCTAGTCTAAGGTTGTAGGAGGTTATATAGGCAAATCCGTATAACAATACTCTGAGAACTGAAAGGCTCTTTGAAGTCTTCGGATGGATAGGAGAACCCCTGATGCCGTCGAGCCAAGAAAAGTTTCTAAGTTTAGCTAATGTTGCCCGTACCGTAAACCGACACAGGTGGGTGGGATGAGTATTCTAAGGCGCGTGGAAGAACTCTCTTTAAGGAACTCTGCAAAATAGCACCGTATCTTCGGTATAAGGTGTGGTTCGCTTCGTATTAGGATTTACTCCGAAAGCGAAGAAACTTACAACAAAGAGTCCCTCCCGACTGTTTACCAAAAACACAGCACTCTGCTAACTCGTAAGAGGATGTATAGGGTGTGACGCCTGCCCGGTGCTCGAAGGTTAATTGATGGGGTTAGCATTAGCGAAGCTCTTGATCGAAGCCCGAGTAAACGGCGGCCGTAACTATAACGGTCCTAAGGTAGCGAAATTCCTTGTCGGTTAAATACCGACCTGCATGAATGGCGTAACGAGATGGGAGCTGTCTCAAAGAGGGATCCAGTGAAATTGTAGTGGAGGTGAAAATTCCTCCTACCCGCGGCAAGACGGAAAGACCCCGTGGACCTTTACTACAGCTTGACACTGCTACTTGGATAAGAATGTGCAGGATAGGTGGGAGGCTTTGAGTAATAGACGCTAGTTTATTATGAGCCGTTGTTGAGATACCACTCTTTCTTATTTGGGTAGCTAACCAGCTTGAGTTATCCTCAAGTGGGACAATGTCTGGTGGGTAGTTTGACTGGGGCGGTCGCCTCCCAAATAATAACGGAGGCTTACAAAGGTTGGCTCATAGCGGTTGGAAATCGCTAGTAGAGTATAAAGGTATAAGCCAGCTTAACTGCAAGACATACAAGTCAAGCAGAGACGAAAGTCGGTCTTAGTGATCCGGTGGTTCTGTGTGGAAGGGCCATCGCTCAAAGGATAAAAGGTACCCCGGGGATAACAGGCTGATCTCCCCCAAGAGCTCACATCGACGGGGAGGTTTGGCACCTCGATGTCGGCTCATCGCATCCTGGGGCTGGAGCAGGTCCCAAGGGTATGGCTGTTCGCCATTTAAAGCGGTACGCGAGCTGGGTTCAGAACGTCGTGAGACAGTTCGGTCCCTATCTGCCGTGGGCGTAAGAAGATTGAAGAGATTTGACCCTAGTACGAGAGGACCGGGTTGAACAAACCACTGGTGTAGCTGTTGTTCTGCCAAGAGCATCGCAGCGTAGCTAAGTTTGGAAAGGATAAACGCTGAAAGCATCTAAGCGTGAAGCCAACTCTAAGATGAATCTTCTCTAAGCTCTCTAGAAGACTACTAGTTTGATAGGCTGGATGTGTAATGGATGAAAGTCCTTTAGCTGACCAGTACTAATAGAGCGTTTGGCTTATCTTAAATAAAGCATCACTTCCTTGTTAAGGTTTTTATGCCTTTAATGAGTAAGATTTTAAACTTGCTTTTAACATTGTTTTTTAAGTATTCTTAAAAAATAAATCTATTATTTAGTTTAAAAAGATAAAAATAAAAAAATGGATTAATTACTTTTAAAAGAATATTTAAATAACAATGTCCGTGATTATACAGATATGGAAACGCCTTGCTCCATCCCGAACCAAGAAGCTAAGCATATCGTGGGTGATGATACTACGCCTTACTGGCAGGGGGAAAGTAGCTCATTGCGGACTTGTTAATTTATACTTCTTAATACTTCGATATATATTTTACTTCTAATTAAAAATGTTTTTTATTAGTAGGAATATCTTTTTATTTTTATATTAATTTTTATAAATTATTAAAGCTTCTTTTTAAGAAATATCTATGTTTGATTTTTATTTATTCATTAGCTTTTTATAGATAAAGGATAAAGTTTTTATTTATCTTTTAATTAAATTCTAAATTTAAAAAATTAAATTATAAGTATATAACTTTAAAGATAAACTTATAAATAAGATAAGTTATTAAATAAGTAATATCTAATTTAAATAGTTATTAATAAATTTATTTAGAATTATTTATAAGTTTTTTAAAGTTTTAAATAAGGAATTAAAATAAATATTAAAATTGAAAGATTTATATATAAAAAATGATTGATTAAAAAATATATTTTTAATTACTCTTATTAATTTCTTTCTTAAGATAATAAAACAAATTAAATATTATATTTATACTTAGAAAAGATAAAAAATATTTTTATACTTTTTATTATTTAGCTTATAAAATATTTGATAATTTAGATGTTTATTAAAAATAAAAGAAATTAAAGAATATGCTTTTTTAAATTAGATGTTTTTTAATAAGAAGTAAAAGATATTTATTACATATTATTATAAAAACAAATAGTAAAAGATATCCATTTAAGTAAGTTAAGGTTATTAGGTTAAATTAAAAAATGATATAAAAAG
>NZ_JAENKR010000070.1:0-6871 GCF_016598965.1 Campylobacter sp. TTU-622 | reverse complement strand
AATTTAATCTTCCTAAGCTTGCTTATAAAGAAAAAATTAAGTCTTATATTATGGAAATTGAAGCATATGATGCAAGTTTTTGGAATTTTTTTACTGGAAATTATATTCAAAAATCTGTTTTTATAGATATAGATGATATAAATCCTGAAGTAAAAGTTTTAAGTAACTCCTATCAAATTGAGCAAGGTGGAGTTGCTAGTGTTGTTTTTAAAGCAGAGGATAAAAATTTAGATCAAGTGTATATTCAAACAGATAAAGGGAAAATTTTCAAGGCTATACCTTATATTAAAGAAGGTTATTATGCTTCTTTAATTGCTTGGAATGCAAAAGATGATTATTTTAGAGCTTATATTATAGCCACTGATAAGGCAGGAAATTCTACAAAAGAAAGAATAAGATATTATTTTGTAAATAGAAAATACCGCGTTTCTAATATCAATTTAAGTGATAAATTCTTAGATACTAAAATAAATTTTTTAGCTTCAGCAAATATGAGTAAAGATGATGCTTCTAAGTTAAGTAGAACGCAAAAATTTAAATTTGTAAATGAAACTTTAAGATTTGCCAATGAGGACTTAATTTATAAAATTACCTCAGAAGTTCCAGAAGAGAGTGTAAAAGATTTTAATTTAAATCTTTTTTTACCACTTAGAAATGCTATGAAAGTAGCTGATTTTGCTGATCATAGATCTTATTTTTATAATGGTGAGTTTATAAGTAGCGGATATCATATGGGATTAGATTTAGCAAGTACAGCTTTTGCTCCAATTATTAGCAGTAATCCAGGTAAGGTTGTTTTTGCTGAAGATAATGGAATTTATGGTTTAAATATAATTATTTATCATGGTTTTGGAGTTTATAGTCTTTATGGACATTGCTCTTCTAAAAATGTTGATGTGAATGAAAATGTAAATAAACAAGATATTATAGCAAAAACTGGAACTAGTGGTTTGGCATTGGGTGATCATTTACATTTTGAAGTATTGGTCCAAGGTGTGCAAACAAGACCAGAGCAATGGCAAGATAAAATATGGCTTAAAAATAATATTTATAAAGTTTTAGAAGATGGAAAAAAAATAATTTTAAGCGAGAAATAAGTATGAAACAATTAACTATAGCAAAATCTGTAAAAGGTGTAGGAATAGGACTTCATAAAGGAGAGCCAATAGAAATTATTTTAGAACCATTAGAGGCTAATAGTGGTATAGTTTTTTTTAGAAAAGATCTAAATATTTCTTATAAGGCTGAACCAGCAAATGTGATCAATACTCAAATGGCAACAGTTATTGGAGATCATAGAGGATATATTTCTACAATCGAACATTTAATGAGTGCAATTAATGCTTATGGAATCGATAATATACGTATAGTTTTAAATGCTAATGAGGCTCCTGTAATGGATGGAAGTAGTATTAGTTTTTGTATTATGCTTGATGAAGCAGGTATTAAAGAACTTGATGCTCCTAAAAAAGTAATGGTAATTAAAAAAGCTATTGAGGTAAGAGATGGTCATAAATTTGTAAAACTTATACCAACAAAAGAACCAAAGATTAATTATACAATTAAATTTGATAATGCTGTAATTGGAGAGCAAAATTATTGTTTTGAATTTAGTAAAAAAAATTATATAGAAAATATTGCAAGAGCCAGGACTTTTGGATTTTTAAAAGATGTTGAAAAATTAAGAGCTATGAATTTAGCACTTGGAGGTAGTTTGGAAAATACTATCGTTGTTGATGATAATCGCATCTTAAATCCTGAGGGTTTAAGATTTAAAGATGAATTTGTGCGTCATAAAATTTTAGATGCTATTGGAGATTTAACTTTACTTGGATACAGGGTTTTTGGAGATTACATTTCTTATGCAGGAAGTCATCACTTAAATCATTTGCTTACAAAAGAACTTTTAAAAGATGAGCAAGCTTATGAAATCATTACTCTTGAAAAAGATTATGAAAAAGATTATGAAAAGGTTTTTGCATAGAAAATTTAACCCTTTTATTAAATGCTTTATCAAGCCCTTTAATGCTTGGTATTTATAAAGAAAATATTTTAATTAAAAAATATACAAGCGATGAAAAAGCTAGTGAATTTTTACCAAAAATTTTAAATTCTTTATTAAAAGAGTTTAAAATTTCAAGGTTGATCTATGCTAATGGACCTGGATCTTATATGGGTATTAAAATTTCTTATATGAGTTTAAAGACTTTAAGCATAGTTAAAAATATTCCTTTGTATAGTATAAGTGCTTTTGAACTCAATGATTTTAAACCCATCAAAGCGAATAAAGATTTTTGTTTCGTTTTTAAAGAGGGTGAAATTATTTTAGAAAAAAATATTCCAGGTGACTTTTTTTTGCCTTTAAATTTAGATAAAATTAACATAAATAACAATAATTTGCCTTTTTATTTTTTAGATGTAATTTAGGATGTATTGTGAAAATTTTAGTTCCTGCTACAAGTGCGAATTTAGGACCAGGATTTGATTGTTTAGGGCTTAGTTTAAAACTTTTTAATGAGGTAGAAATTAAAAAAGCTTCCTTAACTAGCATAAGCATTAATGGAGAAGGAAGTGATAATATTTATCTTAAAAAAAATAATCTTTTTCTTTCTGTTTTTAATGAAATTTATAAAAAATTAAATGGAAAAAGAGATAATTTTCAATTTATATTTCGTAATAATATACCATTATCTAGAGGTTTAGGAAGTTCATCTGCTGCAATTGTTAGTGCTATAAGTGCAGCATATTTAATATCTGATTTAAAATTAAATAAACAAAAAATTCTTAATGAAGCGTTAAAATATGAAAATCATCCAGATAATATAGCTCCAGCTGTTTTTGGTGGTTTTGTTTGTTCTTTAGTAAAAGATAAAAAAGTATTAAGTATTAAAAAAGAAATTGATACTAGTTTAAAAGCTGTTGTAGTAATCCCAAATACTACAATGAGCACAGAAAAAAATCGTCAAATTTTACCTAAATCTTTAAGTTTTAATGATAGCGTTTTTAATTTAAGTCATTCATCTTTTTTAACGGCTTGTTTTTTAGAGAAAAAATATGATTTATTAAAATTTGCAAGTGAAGATAGATTACATCAATTAAATAGAATGAAAAATTTGCCAGAACTTTTTGAAGTGCAAAAATGTGCTTTAAAAAATAGAGCTTTAATGAGCACTCTTTCAGGTTCTGGATCTAGTTTTTTTTCTTTAGTTTATGAAGAAGATGCGCAGTTTTTATTTCAAAAGATGGAAGAAACTTTTCCTCATTTTAAAATAAAACTTTTAGAATTCGATAATAATGGGCTTGAAATTTGCTAAAAAATATAAAAAAAAGATATAATTTTGAGAAATCATACACCTATTAGAATGTGCATTGTTTGCAAAGAGCGTTTCAAACAAGAATCATTATTTAGATTTAAAGTTATTTCAGGAAAAATTGAACTTCATTTTAAATGTGGACGCAGTTTTTATCTGTGTTCTAAGTGTATTTTAAAAGAAGATAAAATTTTGCAGAAAGCATTTTCTAAAATGTGTAAAAATTTAACTATGAAAATTACTCAGCAGGATTTAAAGGAGATATTTTTAGATGGCAAAAGTTAGAATTTATGAAATTGCAAATGAAGCAGGATATTCAAGTAAAGAGATTATAGAAAAAGCTAATGAGTTAGGACTTGATATAAAATCAGCATCAAATGCTGTAGATCCAGAAGTTGCAGCTGCAATTTATGAATACATACAAACTAAAATTATTCCAGAAGCTTTTAAAAAAACCCAAGCCCCTGCTAAAAAAGAAAAAAAAGAAGTTAAAAAAATAAAAAAAGATCTTAAACAAGAAGAAATTAAACAAGAAGTTAAAGCAAAAACACAAATTAAACAAGAAGAGCAAATTCAAGCTAAAGAAGAAAAAAAAGAAGAAAAAGAAAGTTTAGCTAGTGCAACCTTGGCAAAACGCAGAGGACTTGTGATCGTTAAAAAGAAAAATAATGAAATCAATAACGAAGAGAAAAAAGAGGAAGTAAAATCTAATGCAACCCAAGAACGTATTAGTTTATCAATGATTTTTTCCAACAATGAAGAAAATGCAAAACCAGTTAAGAAAAAAGATAAAAAGCCTTTTGTCGCAACAAAAAAAGAAAATGCACAAAAAATGGATTTTTTAAGTGATCACGAATTTGCAGATATTTCTTTAGAAGATGAAGATGAGGTAGTTTTGCCTGATTTTAGTGTTAAAGAAGAGGAAAAACCTCAAAACACTATAAAAAAACCACCTAATTTTTTACGTCAAGCAGTTGGAAATTCTGCTGGTTTTGGTA
Source organism: Campylobacter sp. TTU-622 (assembly GCF_016598965.1). Classification (NCBI taxonomy): domain Bacteria; kingdom Pseudomonadati; phylum Campylobacterota; class Epsilonproteobacteria; order Campylobacterales; family Campylobacteraceae; genus Campylobacter; species Campylobacter sp. TTU-622. The sequence goes on along the minus strand of NZ_JAENKR010000070.1, from coordinate 2,562 downwards.
TGGAAGGAGGTATTCAAAGAAGAAGTCGCAAAAAACCTCCTAAAAAAGTTGAAAAAAAAGAAAATACAGCTATTACTAGTATAGAAATTCCAAAAGAAATTAGAGTATATGAATTTGCTGATAAAATAGGAAAAAGCACAGGAGAAATTATTTCAAAGCTTTTTATGCTTGGAATGATGACAACAAAAAATGATTTTTTAGATGAAGATGCAATTGAAATTTTAGGCTCAGAATTTGGCATAGAGATTAATATCATCAATGAAGCAGATGAATTTGACTATGTAAAAGATTATGAAAGTGAAATTGATGAAAAAGATTTAGTTGCTAGAGCCCCTGTAATTACTATTATGGGACACGTTGATCATGGTAAGACTTCTTTGTTAGATTATATTAGAAAATCACGTATTGCAAGTGGTGAAGCAGGTGGGATTACTCAGCACGTTGGTGCTTATATGGTTGAAAAGAATGGGCGTAAAATTACTTTTATCGATACTCCAGGTCACGAAGCTTTTACAGCAATGCGTGCAAGAGGAGCTAGTATAACTGATATTATTATTATTGTTGTAGCTGCTGATGATGGAGTAAAACCTCAAACTAAAGAAGCTATAAATCACGCAAAAGCTGCTAATGTGCCTATTATTATAGCGATTAACAAAATGGACAAAGAAGGTGCAAATCCTGATATGGTAAAAACACAACTTGCTGAACTTGATATTATGCCAATTGATTGGGGTGGAAATTATGAATTTGTAGGAGTTTCTGCTAAAACGGGAATGGGTATTGAAGATTTACTTGAAATAGTGCTTTTACAAGCTGATATTTTAGAGCTTAAATCAAACCCAAAAGCTTATGCAAAAGCAAGTATTATAGAAAGTTCTATTCAAAAAGGTCGTGGTGCAGTAGCTACTATTATTGTTCAAAATGGAACTTTAAAAGTTGGGGATACTATTGTAGCAGGAGAATCTTATGGAAAAGTGCGTGCCATAAGCGATGATCAAGGTAAAACTTTAAAAGAAATTAAGCCAGGTGAATGTGGTGTTATTATAGGGCTTAGTGAAGTTACAGATGCTGGAGAAATTTTAATTGCTGTAAAAACAGATAAAGAAGCAAGAGAATATGCTAATAAACGTCACGAATACAATCGTCAAAAAGAATTAAGCAAATCAACTAAAGTTAGCATTGATGAGCTTGGAGCTAAGATTAAAGAAGGCAATATCAAAGCTTTACCAGTTATCTTAAAAGCAGATGTGCAAGGAACACTTGAAGCTTTAAAATCATCTTTAGAAAAATTAAGAAATGATGAAATTAAAGTTAATATTATTCATAGTGGAGTAGGAGGTATCACTCAAAGTGATATAGAGCTTGCAAGTGCAAGTGAGAATTCTATAGTATTAGGCTTTAATATACGACCAACAGGCGAAGTTAAAGAGCGTGCTAAAGATAAAGGCGTGGAGATTAAAACTTATAATGTAATTTACAATCTTTTAGACGATGTAAAAGCCTTGCTTGGTGGTATGATGAGTCCTATTATTTCAGAAGAGCAACTTGGACAAGCAGAAATCAGACAAGTGATCAATGTGCCAAAAATTGGACAAATTGCAGGTTGTATGGTAACTGAAGGGGTAATTAATCGTGGGGCTAAAATTCGCCTTATTCGTGATGGAGTTGTAGTGTTTGAAGGCAATGTAAGTTCTTTAAAACGCTTTAAGGATGATGCTAAAGAAGTGGCTAAAGGCTATGAGTGTGGTGTTGGGATACAAGGATGTGATGATATGCGTGTAGGTGATTATATAGAAAGTTATAAAGAAGTTGAGGAACAAGTTAGTTTATGAATGTAGCTGAAATTAAGAAGCTTCGCACAGAAAGTATTTTAAAAGAGCTTATCCCAGAAGCTTTAGCAAATTTAGATGATGTAAATTTAAAAAATCTTTGTGTGGTAGATGTAGAGTGTAAAAAAGGCAGATATGATGCTTTTGTATATCTTGATAAGATGTTTTTTAATACTCACGAACAAGAAAAGATTTTAAATTCTTTAAAAAAGGCTAGCAAGGCTTTGCAAAATTATTGTATGAGTGAGCAGGGTTGGTATAGATGTCCAAATTTTCATTTTAAATTTGATGATAGATTAGAATATCAAAACCATATAGATGCTTTATTTGAAAAAATAAAAAAGGAAAAAAATGAATCTTGAAGCTTTATGTAAAGAAGCTGGACTTGATTTTTATGATGATGAGTTAGTTAGTGAAAATGGTAAGAAAATTTATCGTGTTTATGTGATGAAAGAAGGCGGAGTAAATTTAGATGATTGTGCAAGGTTAAGTGAAATTTTATCCCCACTTTTTGATGTTGAACCGCCTGTGAATGGAGAGTATTTTTTAGAAGTATCCTCACCAGGGCTTGAAAGAAAGCTTACTAAATTAGATCATTTTAAAAAAAGCATTAATGAACTTGTAAAAATTACTACTAACGAAAAAGAAAAACTAGAAGCAAAAATTATCTCTATCGAAAATGAAAATATAATTCTAGAAAATTTAGAAAATAAAGAAAAAATTACCATAAATT
>NZ_JAENKR010000006.1:0-31032 GCF_016598965.1 Campylobacter sp. TTU-622 | reverse complement strand
TCTTAGATCTTTAAATTCTTCATTTTGTAATCCTTTACTACTTACATTGTATTCATTTGGCAACAATGTCAAACTTCCTTCTTTTAAAGTCCAAGAATCATTACTAAAAAAAGCTTTTTTTGCAACAATAAATGAGGTTAAATTAAGATCTTTGGTATTAAAAATTTTAATATCCTCAACCTCATTTTGAGTACTTTTAACCTTATCAATATAAATTAGATCATCATTAAATTTTAAAAAAACTCCACTACCTTGTTTGATTAAAGCACCATTTTTAATAATATTTCTTTTATAATCATTAGCATAAGCAAATGAAGTGAAATTAAGCCCTATAAAAATAAAACAAAAAAATAAAGCCCATAAAAAAGGAAAAAGAATGACTAAATTTTTACTCAATCCCAATGCATAAAAACTTACAAATTCATTGCTTCTAATCATATTAACTAAACTTAAAATTAAAGCAAAAATTAAAGAGATCGGCAAAAGATAAAATATAGCACTACAAGCTAAAAAAAATACATAAAGCAAATCTAAATTTGCAGAATTAGGTAAATCTTTAAAATTTAATAAAAGATCAATACAAACAAAAAAACAAAGTAAAGATAAAAAAATAATAAAAAAATTTTTTAGATAAATTCCTGAAATAAAACGAAAAAAAATCCACATTATAAAACTTTTAAACTATATTTTGAAGCAATATAAGCTATATCATTTGAATCAATAAGTTCAAATAAAGCATTTTTTGTATGATCTAAAACTTTATCTAAAATTATTTTTTCATCTTTATTAAATTTAGATAAAACAAATTCTTTAATATTATTTGATCTTCCAATACCAATACGCACACGTTCATAGTCATTAGAACAAAGTTCATCTATGCTTTTAAGACCATTATGACCACCGCTACTTCCTGCTTTTTTAAATCTTAAAGATCCAAGTTTAAGATCAATATCATCATGAATAACTATAATTCTTTGACATTTATAAAAATCTTTAACAGCTTTTACGCTTAAACCGGAATTATTCATATAAGTATTTGGTTTTAAAAATAAAGAAGAGCCTATTTTATATAACTCTCCTTTAAATTTAGTATTTGAAATTTGTAAGAAATCGTTATTTTTAAGAATTAAATCAATAAGCATAAATCCGACATTATGTCTTGTATCCTTATAAGCATCTCCTATATTGCCAAGTCCTACAACTAAGATCACCTTGCTTTTTCTACACCTACTACTGCTACTCTTTCAGCATCAATAATGCTTACACCTTCTGGAATAACTATATCTTTTACAAGTAAAGCATCACCTACATCTAATTTACTAACATCTAACTCAAAAAAATTAGGTAAATTTTCAGCTTTACATTTAACTTTTAATCTTCTTTTTGATTGAATTAATACACCTTTATTTTTAAGTCCTATCGCAGTTCCTGTGATTTTAACGGGAATCATGTATTTAGACATTACACCTTTTTGTGCTACTTTTAAATCCACATGCTTAAGCTCTGCTGTTACAGGATCTTTTTGATAATCAACTATAACAACATTTAAAACTTTTTCCCCAACTTTAACATCAAAGGCAAGTGTAGTTTTTTTACGCACTTCTTTAATAAAATCATTAAGCTTAAAAGCCGCATGAATATTTTCAAATCCTTTTGCATAGATATTTGCAATTAGATAACCATCTCTTTTTAAAGCTTTGGCAGCTTTTCTACCGATACTCTCTCTAATAATACCTTCTAGCATTTTTTAACCTTTCATAAAATAAAATTTGTATTTTATCAAAAAAATCTTAGCTTAATTTAAAAGTCTATTTTATTAAATTTATACTCTAATCACCCATCCAACTCCTTACACATCTTTTCAAATTCTTGATAGTATTTCCAAGAAGCTATGATATCGGGACGATGTTTTTTAATATGAGTAAGTTCATAATCTAGTATGTTTTTAAGATATATTCTTAAATCTTTATTTTCTTTTAAATAATTTAATATATCTTTTTCATTTATAAAATTTGCTTCTTTAAACTCAATTTGCTCTTTTAAAAATATACTAAATTTTAAAAGATAATTTTTAACTTCTTCAAAAAGTTCTTTATGCTCTTTTAAAATTTTAAAATCATTTTCATCTATATAAATACCTAAGTTTTCATAGTAAATATAATCTTTATCTAGTATAAAAGATTTAATATCTATACTACATATAGGGGGGGGTATTGGATAATTTTGCTTTTTCAATAATGCTTAATTCTATATTTTTTAATAAATAAGGAAAAGTTTTTTTCTCAAGTAAAAGATTAAAAGGAAGTAAATGAGCAAATTTATTCCAAAGCTTGTGTTCAAATTTTTCTTTATCTTTTATATTGGGTGGATTAAAGTCTAAGGTTTTTGCTAATTTATTCATAGTATCAAAAGCTATTTTACTATCTAATTCTTTACAATCTATATAAAAGATTTTAAATTCTTTTTTACTTTCTAAAAATGCTTTTATGTTGGAATAGTAGTTGAAATTAAGTGTTTTATTTGAATTTTTCCAATATTTTAAAGCTTCTAAACTTGGTTTAATTTCATATTCATTATTCTTTCCTATATAAGAAATTTTAAAAACTTTATCTAAATCATCATTTAAATTTATTATTTTTGTGTTATTGCTGGATTTTCCGTGATTGATAAAAGTTTTAAATCTTGAAATAGGATCTCTTGTTAAAATGAGAATTTTAGTAGGATTTAATATATAAGAGAAATTTGGTATAAATTGTTTTTTCCTTGAAAAGAAAAGATGTAAATAAAAGTTTTTATCTTCTTTTTTTAATTTTTCCCTAATATTTATATAATCTAAAACATCATGATAAAGTTCTACTTTATTTAACCCGCATAAAAATAAAAAATAATTTAAAGCAGTACGACCCGATGTAGAAAAACAATAAATAACAAATTTATAATCGCCAGGCAAAACCTTAAATAAAAAAGGGAATAAATTTAATAATATAGCTTGTATTTTTATAAAACGATATAAAATCCATTTTTTAAAACCTTTCTCTTTTAAAATTTTAAAAGATTTACTATTTAAAGGATTTTTCATAATTTTTCCTAATAAAATTAAAATATTTAAATAATTATTAATAATAAATCTAAAAAATTATAATTTCTTAGATTTTAGAATATTTAAGATAAAGCACTTAAGATATCTTCATAAGCTATACAGAATTGTTCTAAACCATCATCCATTAAGCTTTTATAAGCCTTTTGTAAATCATATAAAGAAACAATTTGATTTAATTTAGCATAAATCTCAGTATTATCTAAAGGAGTTTTAAAAGTATAATCTTCATTAAAAGCATAAATAGCATCTAATGGAGCCGTATTTACACTATCTTCAAATAATAATTCTTTAATATAATAATCTTTATACAAAGAATTATCTTTAACACCTGTACTTGCAAATAAAGCTCTAATATTTGATTGATTATTTTTTATTATATCGTTATAAATAAGATTTGCATTTAAAACACCTATAGAACCTTGTTCTAACACTTTAATATCAAAGAATTTATCAAAACGACTTACAAAAATACTAATAACAGCTTTTGGAGTTTTTGTTTTATTTAAATAAGGATTTTTTTGATTAAAATATTTTAAACCTTCATTTAAGGCATCAAAACATTTTTTACCTTGGTCTTGTGAAAATACTAAAGTTGCATTAACGCTAACTCCTTCTTTCATAAGTTCATACATTACCTCATAAGAAGCTTCTGTAGCTGGAATTTTCATCATAACGTTTTCTTTAGATATGGCACTATAAAGTCTTTTTGCTTCACCTAAACTCAAACTCGTATGATCATAAAACCTTGGATCGATCTCAAGACTAATGAAACCATCATTAAAATTTAAAAAATGAGGCATTAATTTATCAGCTGCTTTTTTAATATCATTAATAGCTAATTCTTCATAAATTTCCTTAGCTTTTTTACCTTTTAATTTAACAATTTGATCTTTATAAAATAAAGAATTTAAAATAGCATTTTTAAAAATACTAGGATTAGAAGTAGCTCCATTAACTTTAGAATTTAATAAGTTTAAAAATTCTTTTTCTAAAAAATTATTTTCAATAAAATCACACCATAAAGAAAAATTTTTCATTATTAAGCCTTTTTATTGAAATAATATCCAGTTTTATTTTAAATTATATTTATTTAGGAAAGATTTTGATGGGAGAAAATCCCATCAAATTAGAATTCTCGTTTTAAAAGTGCTTCAACTTTAAGTATGGTAAGAATATTTTCATCTCTTTTACCAATACCATAAATCATACCTTTATCTTTTACTAAAGTTTCAGGTGGCGGATCAATTCTGCTTCTATGAATTTTAATTGCTTCTGTTAATCTATCTATAACAAAGCCGGCATTTCCTCCAACACCACTACCATTTGTTTCTCCTCTTAAAACTATATATCTAGTTTGAGGAGTCATTTTAGAACTTCCTAAGTTAAAACGCTGTGCTAAATCAATAAGTGGCATAACATTTCCACGCATATTAAACACACCTAAAACATAATCTGGCACACTAGGAACCCTAGTAAATTCTATAGGTTTGATAATTTCTTGTATATTAAGAATTGGAATAGCATATTCTTCATCTCCAACCACAAAACCAACTAGTTGGATTATATCATCTTCTTTATGATCTTGAGGACTAGCTATCTGAGCTTGCTGTTTTTGCAAAATTTGTTCTAATTTATCATTACTCATACTCTTATCCTAATTTTAAATTTTTTCTAACTACATTTTCTAAATACTCTGGAGAATAAGGTTTTGTAATATATTCTGTCATTCCCACTTCAACACCTCTTAAACGATCTGTTTTACTTGTTCTTGAGGTAACAGCTATTAGAGGTAAACTTCTATACTTAGAGTATTTTCTAATTTCGCCAGCTAAAGTATAACCATCCATTCTTGGCATTTCTATATCTATGAGCATGGCATCGATATCATGTTCTCCTGATTTAACAATATTAAGCGCCTCAACACCATTAGTTGCCTCGATTAAACTTACCCCTAAAGATTCCAAAGCTTTTTGCATTAAAGTTCTATCCATTTTAGAATCATCAACAATTAAAACTTTATAATCACTCGGTTTTTCTTTAACCTTTTTAACGTTTGATTCAAGCTGAGCTTTAATATCAACTTTAATTTCTTTAGCTATATCCATCATAGCTGCTACATCAATAATTAAAGTTACTCTACCATCTCCTCTTATAGTGGCTCCAGCAATTCCAGTAATATTTTGTAAATAATCACCCATTGATTTAATAACAATTTCTTCTTGACCTACTAAAGTATCAACTATAATACCAAGCTTACTTTCCGCTACGCCAATGACAACTACATATGTTTGATCGCCACTTTCAAGGACTTGCTTAACACCAAAAACATCTGAAAGTCTTACAAGTGAAAGAACTTCATCTCTTAAGCGTAATACATTTTTACCTTCTATAGTATAAATATCATCAATTGGAACCCTAACAGTTTCAAGAACACTCGCAAGTGGTATAGCATAAAATTCTTCTTGAGTACCTACAAGTAAAGATTGAATAATAGCTAATGTTAAAGGAATTTTTAACTTAAATGTGCTTCCTACTCCCACCTCACTGTCAATCTCAATCACACCATTAAGTTTTTCAATGTTAGTTTTAACAACATCCATTCCAACACCGCGACCTGATACATTTGTTACTTTTGCTGCCGTAGAAAAACCCGGTTTAAAAATTAAGGCAAAAGCCTCTTTATCAGTCATTTGATCTGCTTCTCTTTCGGTGATTAAATTTTTCTCTATAGCTTTATATTTTAATGCATTTGCATCAAGTCCTTTACCATCATCAGTAATTTCTACTACAATATGATTTCCCTCATTGTAAGCTTTAAGCTGGACAATACCTTTTTCAGGTTTTCCTGCAGCTAAACGAGTGGCTGGATCTTCTACTCCATGATCACAAGAATTTCTAATCATATGCATAATAGGATCACCTATTTCTTCAACTATAGACTTATCTAACTCTGTTTCTTCACCTGTAATTTCAAGCTCAATTTGTTTTCCAAGCTCACGACTTAAATCTCTTACGACTCTTGGGAACTTATTAAACACTTTCGCAATAGGCTGCATTCTTGTTTTCATTACGGCAAGTTGTACATCAGTTGTGATAATACTTAATTGACTAACTACTTGATTAAGTTCTTCAAGAAATTTTTCACCTTCATAGCGCTCTTCAACATCATCATAAATTTTAAGTAAGCGGTTTTTTCCAAGTACCAACTCACCAATTAAATTCATCAAATGATCAAGTCTTTTTACTTCAACCCTAATAGTCTGATCCATAGATGCACCACTACTGCCAGAAACAGGAACCTTTTTTTCTGCTTGAGTATCTGCTTGTGCATTTGCTGACTTATTTGGAGAAACCGATGCAGCTGAATTTTGCTTTTTTTGAGCTCTTCTTGCTTGATCTTCAGCTTTTCTTACTTTTAAAAGTCTTTCTATTTCTGCTTCAACTTCAGAATCACTAAGCTTATTTACATCTATATCAGATTCTAAGCTAGATTCTGGCTCTTGTTTTTCTTCTTTCTTAATCTCATTGTTTTCTTCTTTTTTTTCAGAAGAAGATGAAGAAGTTGGTGCTTCTCCCTCTGAAATAGCAGTAAGTTTAGAACAAATTGGTTCAATATCCATACCAATTGCTGTATCATTACCATTATCACGAATAGAATTAAGTAAAGTTTTCATTCTATCAATGGACTCTAAAACAACATCCATAATATCTGGAGTGATTTTAAGCTCACCATGTCTTGCTTTATTTAAAACATCTTCCATATGATGTGTTAATTTTGTTAAAACATCAAAATTTAAAAAACTTGATGATCCTTTAACAGTATGCGCAACACGGAAAATTCTATTTAATAATTCTAAATCTTCTGGATTTGATTCAAGCTCTACTAAGTCATGGTCGATTTGCTCAACTAGCTCAAAAGCTTCAACCAAAAAGTCTTCAAGTATTTCTTGCATATCTTCCATATTTTACCCCTGTTGTTGAGATTGATGTTTTTTTAAAACGCGAGTTATTTCAGAGAAAAAGTCACTTGCATTAAATTTTACCAAATATCCTTCTCCTCCAGCTTCTTGGACGCCTTTTTCATTCATAAATTCATTAGATAAAGAAGAATTAAAAACTATAGGAATATCTTTAAATCTTTGATCTTCTTTAACATGTGCTGCAAAATGAAAACCATCCATTTGAGGCATTTCAACATCACTTACAATAATCTTTAAATTTTCACCTAAAGAATCCCCATAAATTTGACTTAATTCTTCTAATTTATTAATACCCTCTACTCCATCTTTTGCTTCAACTACTTGCAATCCAATTTGCTGAAGCATTTCTTTAACGCGCTTTCTAGCTGTTAAACTATCATCTAAAATTAAAGCTGTTCCACTAAATTTTTCAATTTTACTAAGATCAATATCTATTTTAGGTGCGTAAATTCCTAATTCTTCTACTATACTTTCAAGATCCAAAATTAGTAAAACTTCATCATTTTCAATACGCGTTACACCGGTAATTTTACCTTTATCTAAAGCTCCAGATCCGGCAGAAAAAGTAGCTGGCTCTATATCTTTCCAATTAATACGACGAATTCTTTTAGCTTCATGGACAATAAAACCAATAAGAATATTACTAAATTCTGTAATAATAACTCTTGGCTTTAACATAGTTCCTTCTGGTTCAGTAATTTGCATCCATTTTGCAAGATTAACTACAGGTATAACTACTCCACGAAGATCAAAAATACCTTCGATATAATCAGGTACACCTGGTAATTCTGTAAGACTTGGAATTTTGATGATTTCTCTTACCTTGGAAACATTGACACCATAAATACCTTCATAAACTTTATCATGTCCTTGCTTAAAAATACGGAAATCAACAAGTTCCATTTCATTTGAACCTGTTTTAATTATATTTTCATCAAACATTTTGACCCCTCAAATTCTGTTCTTGAAATTTGATTTCTTGATTGTATTCTACTACAAAAAAACTTTCCTTATATGCAAAACTATCTAAATTAAAATATTTTATATTTTCATTATTTAAAATAAAATTTTGATGATAATGTCCTTCTATAACCCAAGTATTATTTGCATTATATTTTTTATATCTTTGATAAACTAAATTCTCAAAATTATTAATTTTAAAAAAAAGATTTTTCTTTTTTTGATTTGCTAAAATCTGTTTTGATATAAAATTAAAAGTTAGTTTATTTAAAAAATTTAAAAAATGAAGCAAAAAATGTCTTCTTAAATTTTTTAAAATAAACCCTAAAAAAGGATTTAAAAAAATATCTCCATGTGCTAAAAAAAAATTTTCTTTTTTATCTTTTTCAGTATAAAAAATAGCTTTTAAAGGTTGTTTTTGCAAAGGAAAAATTTTCACTTTTTTAAAAAAAGGAGAAAGATTAAAATCATGATTTCCTTCTAAATAAAAAATTTCTATATCTTTACTAAGCTCTTCTAGTAAAAAAATATATTTTTTTGCAAAACTATGTGTAGCAGAAATTTCTCCTATTAATAGATCAAATATATCTCCCATTAAAAAAAGTTGAGAAGTTTTAATTTTACCTTCTTTTAAGGCACATAAAAAATTCCAAAAACTCTCTCTTTGTTCATTTTCATGTGCATCAGCTATAAAAATAGCACCATTTTTAATAATCACTTCATCTTGTAGATGCTTTTTCATTTTTTAATTCTTTATCATAATCTACACCTTGATTGAACATTCTTTTTCTTTTTTCATTAAATTTAGGATTTAAAATATCTCTTGTAGCATTATAATCTTTTATCATAATCCCCCCCCCAATGTACATAAAGCATGAATTAAATCATCACTCATAAAAGCTTTACTTTTTGCTTTTATAATTTTCTCATAAAGCTCTTTATGGTTTTGCTTAAAAGTATCACTTACTATTATTAAAAAAGGGATCTCAGCTGTAAAACGAGAAGGCTTAAAATGGCCTAAAAAACCTTTATCTTCATATAAACTTTCAGAATGATCACTTAAATAAATAATAACAGAATTTTTATCTTTAAAAAGATTAAACACTTCATTAACTACAAAATCATTATAAAGTACAGCATTATCGTATTCTGCTACTAGTTGTTTTTGTTTAGTATTTAAAGAGGAAATATTAATGTCTTTAGCACTAAATTTTTCAAAATCTTTAGGATATCTGTATTTATAATTTGCGTGAGTGCCTAATAAATGAAAAATAAAAAAATCATAATTGTTTAAATTTTCTTTCGCAAAAGGCAATAAAACTTCATCATATTTTGAAACAATGGTTTTATCATCATTTGTAATAGAATTAGCAAAAATACTTTTATTTGCACGACTCGCAATTGCACTTGTGATACTTGAAGGAAGAGATGCTTTTTCTTGATTAGAAATAAAAATACTCTTATAGCCTGCTAGATTAAACAAATCAACAAGATCTAATTTATCTTCCCAAACCTCATCTTCATTACTTGCAAAAGTTAAGACCCTAAGCAAAGAAGCTGCAGTATGCGCAAAAGGAGAAATTACATCATCAAATTTTATTAAATTTCCTTCTTTTTCAAGTTTTTTTAATCTAGGATTTGTATCAAGCTCATAACCATATAAGCTCATATGATTGCGTCCTGTACTTTCTCCTATAATTAAAACCACATAAGGAATTTTTTCCTTAAGTAAAACCTTACCTTTATAGTCTTGAGTAATATTTTCATAATTTTTTATATAGCTTTTGTATTTCCCATATAAACTATCATTACCAAAAAATTCATATGTCTTATTTAAAATACGCAATAAAGCATTTTCATTCAATCTTTCCAAAGCTCCAAAAGAGTCATTTTTGATAAAAAATTTATTTATAAAGTCTACAGACAAAATAATAATTACAATAAAATAAAAAATTATAAAAATTTTTCCTATTTTAGGATAAGCTTGCTTTGGATTTTTTAAGAATTTTAATACTAAAAATACAGCTATTAAAATGCCTAAAATATTCAATAAATCCTTAAGTCCTATAAAAGTAATTAAAAATTCATAACTTTCTCTTAAATTAGTATCTAATAAAACTTGTATTAATAAAGGATTGATTAGGGTGTGATAATTTAAAAGTAAAAAACCCTCAAATATAAAATCTAAAACCGCAAAAACTAAATAAAAATATAAAAAATATTTAGTTTTTTGTTTTAAAAATAAATAAAATAAATGTATTAGTACAACTTCAAATACTAAAGAATAAATTATACTTTTAAAACTTCTACTTAAAAACCAGTTAAAATCATGAATATATAGAATATAATTAAAATAAAGCATTAAAATTATATTGCTTAGGTAGATTAAAAAAATAATTTTAAAATATTTTTTTAAAAAAGCTAAAAAATTTGACACTTAAAACTCCAATTTTTCATAAAAAATGTCTATAATTTCAAATTCACTTTCTCCCTTTGGCAAACACACTTTAAACTCATCACCTATTTTCTTACCAAGCATGGCCTTTGCAATAGGTGAATTGATGGAAATATAACCTTTTTCAAGATTGCTTTCACAAATTCCAACTAAAGTATATTTACTTTCTTTCTCACTTTCTACATCCATAATCACAACACTAGAGCCAAATTTAACACTATCGTGATCATAGCTTGAAGGATCAATAACTTGAGCTCTTGCTAAAATATCGCTTAATTCTGCTATGCGACTTTCAATTAAAGCTTGTTTTTCTCTTGCAGCGTGATATTCTGCATTTTCTTTTAAATCTCCGTGACTTCTTGCTACATCAATCTCAACAACTACTGCTGGACGTTGATTATCTTTTAAGTCTTTTAATTCATTAAGTAATTTTTTATAGCCAAATTCACTCATTGGTTCTTTTTGCATTTTTTATCCTTTTTAAATTTCATGAAGTATTTTAGCCAAATTTTTTGCACTTCCAAATTTTAAATACTCTTTTAAAAAATTAACCTTATCAAAAAATACTTGATAATTATAATTTATATAAGAATTATAAAGATTTTCCACCTTAACTTCATTTTGTAAAAATTCAGGATTTAAAGGCTCTTTTCCTGCAAAATCACAAATAATATTTGCAAGTCCTATATGTTTTAATTTTACAAATAATTTTGCTATAAAAATATCAATAGCTTTTGCCTTATAAGTTAAAACAAAAGGCGTTCCCACTAAAGCTGCTTCTAGTGTAGCTGTACCACTACAAATAAAAGCAAAATCAGCTTTTTTAAGTATTTTTGGAGTATTGCTTTGCACCTTAAATTCGGATATATCTTCATAAATTTCAAGTTTATCACGTCTAAAAGAAGGAACACAAAGAATTTTTTCACCTTTAAATTTTTTAGCAAGTTCTCTAAAGATAGGCATTAATCGTTTAATCTCACTTTTTCTTGATCCAGGTAAAAAAGCTATAATTTTTTCTTCTTTTTTTGAAAGAATTAATTTTTTATCTTCTTTAGTTTTAAATTCTTTAATTTCATCTAAAAGCGGATGTCCGCAATAAATACTCTTAGTAAAAAACTTATCGTCAAAAGGTAAAATAGATGCCAAAATATCAAAATGACTCTCTATAATAGGAATACGTCCTTTCTTCCATGCCCAAACTTGAGGAAGTATATAATAAACTCTTTTTATTTTTGAATTTGATCTTTTTAAAGCTTTAGCTAAAGGTATATTAAAAGCTGGAGAATCTATGCAAAGTATAGCATCAATTTTTACTTCAAAACTTAATTTTACAAGTTCTTTGATCGCTTTTTTTGCTTTAAAAATCAAAGGTAAAATCTCTATAAATCCCATAGCACTAAATTCATGAGAACTATAAAGAGGTTTAGAATCTAAGTTAAATTCTTTAGACAAATCCTCATCATAAATTCCCAAAAGATTAAAATCTTTAAAATTTTCTTTATAAACTTTTAAAATTTCTTTTAAATGTAAATTTGCTGATGGCTCTAAAGCACAAACTAAAAAAGTTTTCATCATTTAACTCTTTAATCAAAATAAAATTTAAATTCTAGCCAAAACTTACTTAAAATATTAATTATTAATAATTTTTGTTATAATGTTTTATGGAATTCACACTAGAAGAACTTTTAATAGCAATAATTTTAACCATACTTGCTGGATTTTCAACTGCAATTGGCTCTGTGATTGCTTTTTTTAGCAAAAATGATAATTTAAGAATTCTTTCTTTTGGACTTGGATTTTCAGCTGGAGTAATGATTTATATTTCTTTTATGGAAATTTTACCTTCTGCTTTAATTGATTTTAAAAGATATTATAATTCAAGTTATGGTGAGCTTTTAGCACTCTTATGCTTTTTTAGCGGTATTTTTTTATCGGCCATGATTGATAAATTTATTCCAGAAGATGTTAATCCTCACGAACCAAAAGAAGATTTAAGTGAGCTTAAAATCTGTCCTTTACCTAAAAAAAATGAAAAAGCTCCACACTTTCATCCTGGAGAACCACTCAAAAAAATCAATGCTAAGGCTCTAAAAAGAACTGGGTTATTTACCGCACTTGCTATAGCAATACATAATTTTCCAGAAGGCTTTGCTACTTTTATTTCAAGCCTTGATAATCTTAGTTTTGGCATAGCTATAGCTGTTGCTGTTGCTATACACAATATCCCAGAAGGAATGGCAGTTTCTTTACCTATTTATCATGCTACAAATGATAAAAAGAAAGCTTTTATTTATTCAGCTCTTTCTGGAATAGCTGAACCTATAGGAGCTATCGTTGGTGCATTTTTAATTTTACCTATTATGAATGAACTTACCTTAGCTATTACCTTTGCTGTGGTAGCTGGGATAATGGTCTTTATCTCTTTTGATGAATTACTCCCTGCTGCTAAAACCTATGACAAAGCACACGATAGTCTTTATGGATTAGTTTTTGGAATGGCTGTAATGGCAATAAGTCTAATTTTGTTAAATCCTTAAAGATAAGTTTTTAAATTTTTTAAAATATTTTTACTATTTATTTTTAAAATCATATTAAACATATTTTACTTTTTGTAACATTAAAATTCTATGGTACTTCTTTATATTTAATACTATTTATATCTTAATTTACGATTTTATACATAATTTTCCTAAAAAATTAAATTTGTATGGTATATAATTAATTATAATCTAATTCAAATTAAAGGAGTGCTAATGAAAAAAATTATTTTTTTACTTTTATTTTTAGGATTTCAAGCATCTTTAATGGGATATTATGATGATGCAGGTTATAAAAAATTTAAAAATGGTTGGGAAGCAGTAAATTGGTGGTTAAGACTTTATGGAAATAATGTTTTATCTCAAGAAGAAAAAAGTATAGTCTATCAATATACTTATGGTGATTTTGTAACAATAAATAATAAATTAAGAAATGGAGAAGGACTTTCTTCTTTAGATGAAAAACAAAAAGAGATGGTAAAAAAGCTTGATCAAGCTTTAGGAAAAACAATTATATTTGAGAATTTGATAGTTTATCGTTATGAAAATCTAAGCTTTATATTTAGACTTTTAGATAAAAGTTATTTTTCTCAAATTTATAAAGATGGAAAATTCACAGAAAGGGCTAAACACTATTTAGAATTTATTAATCATAAAAAATACAGAGACTATGGGTTTATGTCTACTACTACAATTAGAAATAGTGTATTTCAATCAAGGCCTGTTGAACTTGTTATAAAAGTTCCAAAATACTCAGATGCACTTTTTGTCTCTTTAAAAGGACTTGCTGCATTTGAAAGTCAATATGAATTACTTTTTCCAAGAAATAGAGTTTTAAGTATAGAATCTTATGAAATATCTAAAGATTATAAAAAATTAACAATTTATGTCAAAATGACGGGCCCTTGTTATATCAATCAACCTTGTGAGATTGAAAAAGTGGATAATTTGAAACAACCAAAAGAGTTTTAATACTAAAAAACCATTACAAATTGTAATGGTTTTGACAATTTTAATTAAGTAAAAATTCTTTTAAAGGATTTAAATATTCACTTTCTAAATTAAAATATTTATTATTAATTTTATATTCTTTATCTTCATTTCTAAAATCAAAACTATAATTTTTATTATTTTAAGTAAAAATTTATTTTCAATATTGAAAATAAGTCTAATACATTTTAACTACTGATAAATTAAAATAATTATATATAATAAATCTTAAATAATATATTTAAGGATTCAATATGGACATAGTAGAAAGATTTATAAATTATACAAAAATCAATACTACAACCAATAAAGACAATGGTGCGATAGGAATTATGCCTTCAAATCCAAAAGAAATGGAACTAGCTATATTATTAGAACAGGAATTAAAAGAATTAGGCTTAAGTGAGATTAAAAGACGTGAAAATTCTATTACAACCGCAATTTTACCAGCAAACATTTCTAATGCACCAAGCATAGCATTTTTTGCTCATTTAGATACTAGTATGGAACAAACAAATGATACAAAAGCCAAAATTACACCTTATAAAGGTGGAGATATTTGCTTAAATAAAGACTTAAATATTTACCTTAAAGAAAGCGAATTTAAAGAACTAAAAAATTATATAGGAGATGAGATTATCCATACAGATGGCACAAGCTTACTAGGAGCTGATGATAAGGCAGCTATTGCTGCTATTATGGATTGTTTAGAGTTTTTTGTAAAAAATCCAGATCTTAAGCACGGCGATATAATAGTAGGATTTTTACCTGATGAAGAACAAGGTTTAAAAGGAGCAAAAGCTTTTGATATTAAAGAAATTAAAGCTGATTTTGGATATTGCTTAGATTGTTGTGGTATAGGAGAATTTATATATGAAAACTGGAATGCAGGAGATGCAGAAATAATCTTTAAAGGCATTTCAGCTCATCCTATGAATGCTAAAAACAAACTTGTAAATTCTTTAATCTTAGCTCATCAATTTATCTCTATGCTTCCACGAGGTGAAGTGCCTGAATATACAGAAAATAAAGAGGGATATTTTTGGGTAAAGGAATTAAAAGGAAATAGTTCAAAGACTATTTTAAAAATCGATGTGAGAGAATTTGATGATGAAAAATACAAACAAAGAATGCAATTTTTAAAAGATTTAAGCGATGCTTGTAAAAAACTTTGGGGAGATGAAAAAATTGATATAAAATTAAATGATAGATATAAAAATGTATTTAATTCTCTAAAAAATACAAATGCCTTGCCTATAAAACTAGCCTTAAAGGCTTATGAAAATTTAAATATCAAAGCAAAGATTATACCGATGCGTGGCGGATATGATGGAGCCATTTTATCACAAAAAGGCTTACCTTGCCCTAATATTTTTACAGGAGCGCATAATTTTCATTCCATTTATGAATATTTACCTGTAAAATCTTTAAAATCAGCTAGTAAAGTTTTGCAAGAAATTATCATTTTAGCAAGTAAAAATTCTTAAATTTATTATGCTTTAAAATTAAAGCATAATAAATGCTATTACAAAAAGAGAAATGACTGATCCTAAAGCTGTTCTTTTGACAATTTCTATGGTATTAGTTCCTGCTATAGCAGCAACTATAATATTTGCTGCTAAAATTGGAGACATTACACGCCCTAATACCCCTGCTATCGTAACCGCTGTTCCTAATTTTACCTGATCAAAGCCTAAAGTTGCAGCATGGATAGTAATTGACTCATTAAAAGCTATAGTGGGAGCATCACCAGATCCTGTAACTATAGCCATTAAAAAAGGTATAAAGGTTCCACCTATACTCACATAATGTTGTTCATTTTTTAAAAATTCAATCACCGCATCAATAGCTCCACATGCTTTAAGCCCAGCTACAAAAACACTTGCTGCTATGATAATACCTACAACATTAGCATAAGAGTTTCCCATACCACTAAAAAATTCTTTACAAATTTCACTTGGCTTACTCATTGTAATAAATATTGCTAAAATTGCTCCTAAAAGCATAGCTTCTGCAACACCAATCTTAGTGGTCCATTCTAAAAAAGGACTTAAAAATTGATATTTTGACAAATCACTTGCCCCAATAACCAAAATAACAATAGGTACTAAAGGCATTAAAGCATATAAAATATTTACTTTTTGTATCATTGTTTCATGATTATCTTGAGTTTTAACCTCATAAACAATACCTTTTGTATAATCTTTAAAAATTAAAGCCATAATGATTAAAGAGATGCAAACTATAATACCAGCAACTATAGCATTATTAAGCTGAACACCTATAACTTGAGGAACAGAAAAACCACTCATATTTGCCACAATACTATTATGAGAAGTTCCAGGACTTAAAACACCGCCTAAAGTTCCACTTACAACAGTAGTTGCAGCCATAGCAGGCTTAACACCTGATGCCATTAAAAGGGGGAAACGTTGCACCAACGGCTGCAGCACATCCTGCTGCTGAAGGAATTGCAATAGAAATAAAAAATGTAATGATAAAGGCTATAGGAATTAAGAAAAAACCTAAATTTTTCAAAGGTGCGGTAAGTAATCTTACTAAATGCACATCACACTTAGTAAATTTCATCACAAAAGCAAAACCCATACTAGCACAAATAGCTTTAAGTAAAGAAGCTTTAGTCATAGCTGTTGTAAAGGCATTTAAAGCATCAACAGGTTTTAAAGAAATTAAACAAAGAACAAAACCAACGCCAATTAAAACAGTTTTTGTTTCTACCTTTTTAATAAGTAAAATAATAGCTACTATTGTCCCTAAGATTGAGGCAAAAAGATAAAATGTTTGCATTTTAATCCTTAAAAATTATATTCTTGATTGAGTTCTAAAATTGTGCTTTTCATAGGATAGCTTAATTTAAGCACAGGATTATAGCCTATAATTTTTATTTTATTCCCTTGCACTCTTAAAGCTGAACCTTCAGGAATAGCATAAATTTCATCTTTAGGATTTGCTATTAAAAATTCTTCTAATCTCTCTTCTCTACTCTCTCCATTATGACCTTGAATTTTACCACTTATAAAATGAGGATTTATTTGATATGGAAAAACATTTAAGGCATCAAAACTTTTTGGCATAATTATTGGCATGTCATTAGTTGTTTTAATGCTTTTTCCAGCTATATTAGATCCTGCACTCCATCCTATATAACAAGCGCCATCTTGGATACGTTTTTTTAAAATTTCAAGTAAATCATATTCATAAAGCTTAGATAAAAGCATAAAAGTATTTCCACCACCCACTAAAAAAACTTTAGCCTTTAAGATTGCTTCTTTTAAATTTGCAAAATGATGTATTGAGGCAATATTGTTTTTATTTAAACTTTCTTTTACTTTTATTTCATATTCTTCATTACTTCTTCTCACTCCTGCATAAGGAATAAAAAGTATAGATTCATCCTTAATATCACATTCTTGTAAAAAATCTTCTATAAAAGATTTTGCATGTGTTAAATAGCCTGTATCCTTATAGCTAGAACTACTTAAAAGCAAAAGATTTAACATAAAAAATCCTTTAAAAATTTATAAAAAGCAATTATAGCAAAATGGCTTATCAAAAAAGGATTAAATCTATAAATAATTTTTTAATAGATGAAATTTATTCTTTCCATCCATATTTTTTAAAAATTTCTTTTGCTTCTTTAGAACTTAAAAAAGCGATAAAATCTTTTACTTCTTGATTTGAATTTTCTCTTGCAACAACATTAAAAGTTCTATATATAACTAAATCTTTTTCTATTTGCACTGCAGTTCCTATGTCTGGATTGCTTTTTGACCAATCAATCCAAGTTATCCAAGCATCTGCTTTATTTTCTGTAAAAAGTTTTTTAGCGCTTCCACTATTTGGAACAAAAGCTACAATATTTTTTCTAAAATCTTGTATCATTTTGATATTTTTAGTTCTTCCTATCATATCTTCCCAAACACCTGTTCCTGAAGTATTACTTTTACCCGCTCCTTCTGGAACAACAATTCTTACTTCTTTTTTAGCTAAATCTTTTAAACCTTTGATGTGTAGAGGATTTCCTTTTTGAGTTAAGATAATAGCTTCTCTAAAATATAGAGGTTTAATATCCTTTATATTAAATTCTTTATCAAAATCACTTGCTATAGCTAAAGCAGATTGATCTGAGGCTCCAAATAAAATATCAGCATCATTTTTTGCTTTTTCAAGCCAAGTTGCTTGAGGACCGAAATTAACATTTACTTTAATACCTGTTTTTTCTGTATATTTAGCTCCAACATCTTTTAAAGCTGTATGAGGACCTCCTGGACCATAAAGATTAATATCCGCATTAGCAACACTTAAAGCCAAAGCAACGGCACCAAATAAACTAATAATTTTTTTCATTCATTTCCTTTATAATTTTTGTATAGATTTTAATTGTAATAATAAAGTAATAACAAAAAGTAATTTAATTACAAAAAAGAGAGTTTTTATAAACTTAATGTTAAAATTAATCTTAAAAAATTTTTAAAGGTAAATTATTTTTATGAAAAGAATTTTAATTACCAATGATGATGGTTATGAAAGCAAAGGTTTAAAAAAACTTATAAAAATGCTTAAAAAAGAATTTAAAGCTAAAATTACTATAGTTGCTCCTTCTTGCGAAAAATCTGCTTGTGCTCATTCTATCACCCTTACAAAACCTCTTCGCTTTATTAAAATTAAAAAAAGATTTTACAAACTTGATGATGGCACTCCTGCTGATTGTATTTATTTAGCACTTCATACTTTATACAAAAAAAAATTACCTGATCTTGTAATTAGCGGGATAAATAAAGGGGCTAATGTAGGAGAAGATATTACTTATTCTGGAACTTGTGCAGGAGCTATGGAAGCAGTATTGCAAGGAATTCCAGCTATAGCACTTTCTCAATTTTATCAAAAAAACGAAGAACCTGACTATAAAAATGCCTTAAAAATAACCAAAAAACTTATAAAAAATATTTTTGATAAAGGTTTTCCATTAAGTAAAAAAGAATTTTTAAATATTAATTTTCCATCTTCAAAAATTTCATATAAAGGTTTAAAAATTTGTAAAGCAGGAAAAAGAGTTTATACCTATAAAGCTCATTCTAATACAAACCCTAGAGGAGTAAAATACTTTTGGCTTGCAAGCACAAATTTAGAACACGAAAAAGAAAAAAACAGCGATATAGTTCTTTTAAAACAAGGTTATGCAACCATTACTCCTATTATGCTTGATTTAACAGCATATAAAAAATTAAAAAACACCAAAAAATGGCTTAAAGGAAAAAAATGAATGATAGATTTACACGCATAAAATGGCTTTTAGGAGAAGAGAAATTCGAGCAATTTTCTAAAACAAAAATTTTAGTTTGTGGACTTGGTGGTGTAGGTGGTATATGTGTCGATACTCTTTTTCGAACAGGTTTTACAAATCTTACTTTAATTGATGCTGATCAATTTGAAATTACAAATCAAAACCGCCAACTTCATAGTGAATTTCTCAATGAACAAAAAGCAAAAGTATTTGAAAGAATTTACAATGCTAAAGGCATAGTAACAAAAATTGATGATACGTTTTTAAAAAATTTTGATTTAAGTGAATTTGATCTTATTATTGATGCTATTGATGATATACCTGCTAAAGTCGCTTTAGCTAATGCTATAAATTTTAAAAATCAAATATTTGTTTCTTCTACAGGTGGAGCTAGAAAACTTGATCCAACGCGTATTAAAACAGCAAGTATCTTTAAAACATATGGCGATGCTTTAGCAAAAAAATTTCGCTATGAACTAAGAAAATCAGGATTTAAAGGAGATTTTGAAGTAGTTTTCTCAGATGAAAATCCTAATTGCAAAAACCTTGGATCTTTTATGGGGGTTACAGCTTCATTTGGTTTAGCTTTAGCTTCTTTAGCTTTAAGGAAAATTCTTGATAAGAAAAGCTAGTATTAAAGATTTAAATACCTGTATAATACTTTTTAAACAAAGCGTAAAAACACTTTGTTTAAAAGACTATACACAAAAACAAATTAAAATGTGGATTAAAATTGATAAAGAAAAATGGGAAGAAAAATTTAAAAACAATGATGTTTTTATTTATGAAAAAGAAGGTAAAATTGCAAGTTTTATAAGTATAATAAATTGTCAAAAAATGCTTGATTTACTTTTTACTCATCCTAATTTTATCAAACAAGGTTTAGCACAGAATTTACTTGATTTTGCTTTAAAAAATTATTTATATAAAGAAATTTATACTTTTGCATCTTTAAGTGCTAAAGATTTTTTCTTAAAAAATAACTTTAAAATTGTAAGAGAAAATGAAGTTAAAAGAAATGATCAAATTTTAAAAAATTTTTTAATGAAAAAGGAAATTTAATGCGAAAAATTTGGCTTATGTTTTTATTTATTATTTTTTTAAAAGCAGAAAATTTACCTGATTTTTTTAAAGAGCAAAATACAAGTGGGGTTTTTATAATTTATGATGGCAAAAACTTTTTAAGCAATGATTTTAAAAGAGCCAATAAAGCTTTTTCTCCTGCTTCAACTTTTAAAATTTTTAATGCTTTAATTGCTTTAAATTTAAAAATAGTTAAAAACACAGAAGAAATTTTTTATCACTATAAAGGAGAAAAAGTTTTTTTAAAATCTTGGGCAAATGATGCAAATTTAAGCTCTGCTATGAAACGTTCTCAAGTAACAGCTTTTAAAGAACTTGCTAGAAAAATAGGCATTAAAAGAATGCAAGAAAATTTAAATTTATTAAATTATGGTAATAAAAAAATTTCTAAAATTGATAATTTTTGGCTAGACAATTCCTTAAAAATTAGTGCAAAAGAACAAGCTGTTTTACTTTTTAAACTAGCTAATTTAAAACTTGCTTATCCAAAAGCAATACAAGAAGAATTAATCAATATAATAAAATTAAAAGAAAATGACAATTTTATTCTTTATGGAAAAACAGGTTTTAATGATAAACAAAATATAGCTTGGAAAGTAGGTTTTATAAAAACAAAAAAACAAATTTACTCTTTTGCCTTAAATGTTGATATAAAAGATTTTAAAGATCTTAAAATAAGAGAAGAATTGCTAGAAAAATATCTAGCAATCATATCAAACTAAAATAACCCTGCAATTTGATTTGCAATTTTATCTTCTAAAATTGGTGTAGCTTCAGGAAGTTTAAGTCCTGTTTTTACAGCTTCTGCAAAAATAATAGTATTTTTTTCTATATATTTAGCTTCATAGGTTTGTTGTGTATTATTGATTTGATTTGAATTTAAATGTCCTACCTTATCACTGCGAACATTTCCACCAAAGCTATTTAAAAAACCTGAACTTTGAGAATCTCTTACATTAGCTTGTCCGCTAACATTACCATTAGAAGCTAAAACTTTACCATCTGCTTTTTGTTTAATATTAATATCAACTTGCATTTGATAAATAGTATCTTCTGTAAGCTTACCTAAAAGTCCTCCTGCTAAAGCACCGGCAGCACCGGCAGCAACCATACCTCCTGCGCCACCACCATTATAACCACTAATTGCTACACCTGTAGCACCTCCTGTAACGGCACCACCTGCTGCATTATTTTCTTGTTTTTTATCACAATATAAAATATTAGTACTTAAAATATAAGTTGCCTTATCGGGATCATCTACAATTTTATACCCTTTAGCTTCTAATACGCTTCTTAATTTAGGTTCTAAATTTACATTATGACCGCTTGTATTTTTAATATTTAAAAATACAACTCTTTTTTCCTTGGCTACAGGATCAAGAAAAATGCTTTGACTCATTGTTGCATTAGTTTGCAAAGTAGTTGTTAAACAACCTGTTAATAAGCTTGCTGCTAAAACACCACTTAATCCTGCCCTTAAAATAAATTTATTTATTTTCATTACTTTCCTTAAGGTATTATTTTGCTTTTGTGTTATTCTTAGTATAACTCATAAAACTTTCAAATTAATTATTTTAATAAAAGATTTGAGTTTTTATATGATTTTATGCAGATTTTCTTCTAAAATTTTACTTTAAAAAATAAATAGTCCTAAAAGCCTTTTTTAATTTAAATGAAATAATCTATATTAATTAGTTTTTTTATTTTTTAAAATAAGAATGATATTTAAAAAATAAAATTTTAATTTATATCAAAGATACAAATTATTGCAAAAAATAGAAACTATGAAATATGAAAATAAATTATTTTTACCAGCTTTCTAAAGAATTTTTTGATAAAACCTTAAATTTTTCCAACTATAATAGGATTAAAAGCTTTTATAGAAAGTATCAATGTATCACCTATTTTAATATCTTTATAATCTTTTAAAAATTCTTCCTCACTTAGAGTAATTTTTATAAGATCTTTATTAAGCAAAAGTGTTAAAATAACCAAAATATCACTTTTTTTAATATCAAGTAAGATAGCACTTAAACGCAATTTTGCACTAATATTTGAATGAGTAAAAAAATCTTTTGTGCTTATATCTTTTACTATCTTGCCTTCTTTTAATTCTAAAATTTGATCACTTAACTTATAAATTTCAGCCAAATTATGACTTACTAATAAAGTAGTAATTTTAAAATGATTTAAAATTTTACAAAGCTCATCTTGTAAAAAAGCTCTCATTTTAAAATCTAATGCACTCAAAGGCTCATCTAAAAGTAAAATTTTAGGATTCATTGCTAAAGCTCTTGCTAAAGCTACTCTTTGAGCTTGTCCTCCTGAAAGTTCTTTTGGATAAGATTTTTCAAACTCTTTTAAATTCATAAGTTCTAAAAGTTCATTTACTCTTGCTTTATCTTTAGTGGCAAAACAAAGATTTTCTTTAACATTCATATTGGGAAATAAAGCATAATCTTGAAACATAAAACCGATTTTTCTTTTTTGTATAGCTAAGTTAATATTTTTAGTACTATCAAAATAAATTTCATCATCTACTTTTAAATAACCAAAATCAGGCTTTATAAGCCCTGATATAATTTTTAATAAAGTTGTTTTTCCAGCTCCACTTTCTCCAAAAATAGCACTTATAGATCCTTTTTTAATATCAGCTTTAAATTCCAAATGAATATCTTTTTTGGAAGTTTTAATTGTATGCTTAATATTAATTTTTATCATAAATTAACCTGTGATATAAATTTTTTATTAATAAAATAAAGACTTAAAAGTATTAAAAAAGAAAAAATAAAAAGGGTAAAAGCGTATTGATGAGCCAAAGAATAATTTAATGCTTCAAGTTCATCATAAATAGCTATACTTGCAACTAAAGTTTCTCCTTTCTTATGCCCTCCTATCATCATTACAACACCAAATTCTCCTATAGTATGTGCAAAAGCCATAATAAAACCTGTAAAAATTCCCAATTTTGAATTAGGTAAAATCACCCTTAAAAAAGTAATAAATTTACTTTTTCCTAAAGTATAAGAAGCAAGGATTAAATTAGAATTTATAGAAGAAAAAGAACTTTGCAAAGGATTCACCATAAAAGGTAAAGAAAAAATCACAGAAGCCAAAACAAGACCTTCAAAGCTAAAAACTAAAGAGATATTAAAATATTCTTTTAAAAAATTTCCTAAAAAACTATTAGGCGAAAAAGTGATTAAAAGATAAAAGCCCAAAACACTAGGAGGTAAAATTAAAGGCATTGAAACCAAAACTTGAAAAATACTTTTAAATTTAAAATTTACAAAAGCAAAAAGATAAGCTAGAGCTATACCTATAAAAAATAAAATAAAACTTGTAATAAAAGCTAACTTAAAAGTAAGCCATAAAGTTTGTAAAAAATCATTATCAAACATTTAAGTTCTCAAAATTATATCGTTTGCTTTTACAAAACAAAGCTTTTCTTCATTTTCATTTAAATTCAACTCCTGTGCTTTTTTAGCACTAATAATAGAACTAATCAAAAAACCTTTAAAATCAAAAAATATATGCCAAAGAATTGCACCTTTTTTAATTCTTATAAGTTTTGCTTTAAAGACATTTTCTATACTGATTTTGGTATTTAACTCTCCAAAACTAAGCTCATGCTCTTTAAAAAGTAATTCTACACAAGAATTAGGTTTTAAATGATCTAAAGAATTAAAATCAAGCATTAAAACGTTAAAAATTTCATCTTTAACATCAAGTTTTATCATTGCAATATCATCTTTATAAAAGATATCAAGTACTTTTGCTTTTAAAATATTCATAAAGTATTAAAACCATATTTTTTAATAATTGTTTTTCCTTCATCACTTAAAACAAAATCACTAAATTTAAAAGCAAGATCCTTATCTTTTGCATATTTTGTAATTACAAATGATTGTTTTAAAGGAGTGTAAAGCTTACTATCTATAAAGGCAACTTTTCCTTTTGGATCTTTAGAAACCAAAGAGTAAGCAACCAAAGCAACATCTGCTACGCCACTATCAACGTACATTACAGGTTGAGAAATATTATCACCTAATATAATTTTATCTTTAAGAGCTTCATAAAGATTAAGATTTTTAAGAATTTCAATTGAAGCTACACCATAAGGAGCTAATTTTGGATTAGCTATGCTTAAGTGTTTGATTTCTTTTTTATCTAAATTTTTAATTCCATCTTTTAATAAATCTTCATTTAAAGAATAAAGCACAACAACACCTAATGCATAGATTTTTGGCGGTGTTAAAGCATTATTATCTTTTTGTATCTCTAATGCATATTTTTCATCAGCTGAAAAAAATAAATCAAATTCTCTACCCTGTTTTAAAAGTTGATAATACTTACCAGAAGCTCCAAAAACAAGATCTACTTCATTATTTGGATATTTTTTCAAAAACTCTTCTCTAATTTCACCCATTGCTTTAGAGGCACTTGATGCTACAAATACACTAATTTTTTCTGCATTTAGATTTAAAACACAAAAGAAAATAGCCAAAAAAATTATTCTTACCATTAATTCCCTTTTTTAAAAATTTAAAACATTATAACATAAAATTTTTATTTTATGTATTTTTTGCATAAAATAAAAATTGGGTGATAAGTTAAACAATTATGAAATTTTTGTTCAAATTCTTTTAAAAAATCTTTCCCTAAAAAATAATATCCCAAAGAATTTACTCCGCTAAGTTTTAAATGTTTAAAAACTTCTAAAGGAGTTTTAAATTCTAAAGTTTTAAACTCTTCTTTAATTTCAACATTTAAAAAATATTGTTTAAAAATTTGCTCTAATTCTAATACACTATAATACTTTAAAGAAAAACCCGTACTTTGAGTAATTTGCTCTAAATTTCTTTCTCCAAAAGTTGAAAGTAGTAAAATACCTTTTTCATCTAACATTTTACTAAGAATTGGCAAAATATGTTTTAAATCAAGCCATTGTAAAGTTGCATTGGAAATTATAAGATCAAATTTCTGCTCGCTTAAAGGATGAGAAGCAATTTCATTCATATCAAAAATTTCTACCTTAAAATCAACTCCATAATCTAAAATATCATTTTTAATATATTCATCAAAAGAAATAATTTTTTCAAGTTTTTGACTAAGTTCTGCCCTAGCACAGCCAAATTCAAATACTCTACGAAAATAATTTCTTTTTAAATTCAAAAGTTTTAAACAAAGCTTGTTAGCCATAAATTCTTGAACTTTAGCTTGTTCTTTATAAGCAACTTTAGGTTTTAAAAAATTCAAAATTCATCCCAAGATTTAAAATGAAAAAAAGAAAAATGAGGTTCATCTAAAAAAATCAAGGCTTTAAAACTATTTTTTAAAGCATTTTGCGGAAAAATTTCATCTTTTTCGCTTGAATAAATTTTATCCCAAATAAAATTATCTTCTTTGTTTTTTAGAGCAAATTCCAAAAGTTCTTTAAGTTCATTTTTTAAAGAATTTTCTTCTTTAAAGATAAAATCTTTAGCTAAATTTATTTTTTCTTTAAATAAAGATTGTTTAAAATTTTCTAAATTAAATTTTTTAATATTTTTATTAAAGATAATAGGATGAATACCTTTTATCTCATCTATGCCTAAATTAGTGCCATTAATAGCAATTTTTTTATCAAACTTATAATTTTTTAAAAATTTTGAAGCTACACAAACCCCCATAGAAAAAGCTATAAGAGTAATTTTATCAAAAACATTCAAATCAAATTTAAAACTTAAATCCTCATAATCAAAACACATTAAAACATTTTTACTTGATTTTAAATGCGAAAAATGACTAGGATGAGAAGCAAAACCTCCAAAAAATAAAATCAACTCATTTGAATGTGAATTTTGATGTAAAAATTCATATTTCATAAAATATTTATTATCCTTTCAATATCATCCAATCTTAAGCCCGCGTGTAAAGAAAAACGAATTCTAGCAGTATTTTTTGGCACAGTAGGCTCTTTAATAGCAGGAGCAAAAAAACCTTGATTTTCTAAAATTTGAGCAATATTTAAAGCCTTAAGATTATCACCTAAAACTAAAGAAATAATATACGCATCCCCTAAAATTTCATATTTTTTTTGTGCAAATTTTTCTTTGAAAAGAAAAGCTAAATTATGTAAATTTTCTCTTTTTTCTTTAAATTCTTTCATTTTTTTAAAAATAAAAAGAGTAAAAGCCACATTAATAGGTGCTAAAGCTGTAGAATAAATAAAAGCTCTAGCTTTATTGATAAAAAAATCCTTAAATTCTTTATGTGTTATAATACAAGCCCCCATTGAAGCTACAGCTTTGCCAAAAGTAAAAACTAAGAAATCTATCTCTTTATCAAATCCCAAATGTTTAACTAATCCCAAACCATTATCATTAAAACAACCTACACTATGAGCTTCATCTATATAAAGTTTGATTTTTTTATAGCGTTGTTTTAAAGCACATAAAGCTTTTAAATCGCTAAAATCTCCATCCATACTAAATAAAGCTTCACTTAAAATAATAATATTGTCATATTTATCATAATGAATTTGTATTAAATTTTCTAAAGCTTTTATATCCTTATGTTTAAATCTAAAAAAATGTGCTTTTCCAAGCAAAAGACCATCTACCATACTTGCGTGGATAAATTTATCTGCTAAAAAAAGTGTTTTAGGCACACTTGCAAGAGCAGCTATGCAAGATAAATTCAAATGATAACCACTATTAAAATGTAAAACTTCAAATCCTTGAAATTGCATTTTTAGATATTCTTCAAATTCTTCATAAATTTCAAAATTTCCACTTAAACTTCTTGAGCTTGAACTAGAAAAATACTTATATTTTTCTTTTAAATTATCTAAAAATTCTTCTATTAAATTTTTATCATAAGATAAAGCCAAATAATCATTTGACGCTAAATTTAAGAGTTTTTTTCCTTCTTTATAAACAAAACAATTATCGTGTTTTAAATGAGATAAAACTCTAAAATTATGATTTTGTTTAAGAGTGGTAAAAATATCATCAAGCATTTTGTTCCCTAAAATCTAAAAATTAAATTATATCTTATTTAACTCTTAAAAAGAGTGAATATTATTAATTTCCCACAAAGGCAAAAATATACCCAAGGCTAATAAAAGCACTAAACAAGCTACAAATAAAGTCATAAAAGGCTCTATCAAACTTAATATTTTTTCCATTATGTTTTCTTGTTTAGTTTCATAAAATAAAGCAATTTGCTCACTTAAAATATCAAGTTTAGAACTTTTCATAGCAATATTTAACATAGAAATAACCAAAGGATCAAAAATTTTAACCCTTCTAAAAGCTTCGCTTAATTCTAAACCTTGCTCGAGTAAAGATAAAATTTGAGTTAATTTATTTTTTAAAAATTCATTTTTTACTCCAAAAATAGCAAATTCTAAAGCTTTATTTAAAGAAATTCCACTTTTTAAAAGTAAAGAAAAAACACTAAAAAAATGATAATTTTGATAATATAAAATAAGTTTGGAAATAATTGGAATTTTAAGAAAAAAATAATCACTCATTAAAGTAAAAAAATAAAATTTTTTATAAAAAATCACAAATAAACACATAAATATAAAAACTAAAACTAAAATAAGAAAAAAATAAGAATGTAAAAAATCATAAGTTTGAAGTAAAATTTGCGTGATTAAAGGAAGTTTTATATTAAAATTATCAAATAAATCTTTAAATTCCGGAATAACAAATAAAATTAAAAAGATAAAAGAAATAAAAATAGATATTAACACTATTAAAGGATATCTAATTGACTTGGTAAAAGATTTTTTTGCTTTTGTGATTTTTTGTCTTATTAAAACAATTTGATTGAAAATATAAGAAAGTTTTCCAGTATTTTCAGCTAATTTTATAAGAGCTAATTCACTATGACTTAAGTTAAAATGAGAATTTTTAAAAGCCTCACTTAAGCTTTGTCCTAAATTTAAATTTTCATCTATAGTTTTTATTGTTTTTTTAAGTTCTTTTTTAAAAGAACTTTTTTCAAGCTCCGCTAAAGCCTCTAAAACACTCAAACCTGCTTCAAGTAAAAAAGAAAATTCTTTAAAAAATAAAATAAAATCTTGGTTTGAAATTTTAAAAAAACTAAAACTTTCTTTTTTGAGTTCTGTTAGCTCTAAGATATTTAAATTTTGTTTTAAGGCCAAAGATTGAGCTGTATTAAGATTTTTAGCTTTAATTATTTTTTTAGCTTTTACTCCATTTTTCAAAAAGCTAAGCTCATAAACTTTCATCCTAAAACTCTTATAATCTCATTTAAACTTATAAGACCTTCTTTAGCCTTTTCTAGAGCATTTTCAAACATATTTTTAAAGCCATTATTTCTTGCACATTCTAAAATTTGTTTTTCTCCTTTATTCATTCTAATAAGTTCTTTTATATCATCATTTATATCTAAAACCTCAACAACCATTTGTCTTCCAAAAAAACCACTATAATTACAATATTCACAACCCTTGCTTTCATAAAAAATACCATCAAATTCTTTATATTTTTTATCACTTTGTCTTTTACAATAAGGACAAAGTTTTCTAAGTAGTCTTTGAGCAATAATTAAATTTAGACTAGAGGCTAAAAGATAAGGTTTTACATTCATATCTATTAAACGCGTAAGAGTTGAAATAGCATTATTTGTATGCAAAGTGCTTAAAATTAAATGTCCAGTTAAAGCTGATTTAATAGCTATGTCAAGACTTTGCTCATCTCTAATCTCACCTATCATAATAATATCAGGATCTTGTCTTAAAATAGACCTTAAAGCATTATGAAAATCAAGTCCTGCTTTAGGATTTAATAAAATTTGCTGGACAAGAGACATTTTGTATTCGATAGGATCTTCAATAGTAATGATCTTTTTTTCTATGGACTTAATTTCATTTAAACAAGCATATAAAGTAGTGCTTTTTCCACTCCCAGTAGGACCAGTTAATAAAATCATACCATGTGGAAAATTAATATTTTTATGAAGTAGTGCTAATTCTAATTTATTAAAACCCAAATTATTAAGATCTAATAAATTTAAATCGTGTTTTAAAACTCTTATAACAACACTTTCTCCATACATTAAAGGAAGAGTTGAAATTCTAAAATCATAATGCTCTTTATCAATTTCAAACTCAAAATTTCCATCTTGAGCTTTTCTAAATTCTGCTACATTTAAATTAGCTAAAAATTTGATATAAAAAACTAAAGCCTGATAAATCTCTTTATCTAAAATACAAAAATAATTAAGCATTCCATCGATACGAAATCTTATTAAAGCATCTTTTTCCCTTGCTTCTATATGTATATCACTGGCACAAAATTTAATAGATTCATAAATTAAAAAATCAAAAATCTGATTAATAGAACTTTTATCATCTTTTTTTAGATTATTAGCTAATTCTTCTTTTAATTTTAAGCTTAATTCTTGAAGGCGTGCTAAAACTTTAAGTTTTTGCAATTTAGCTTTTAATTCAATGTGATTAACTAAAATATTTTTTACAAATTTATCTTTAAAAAATCTCTGAATTTTTTCTAAAACTTCTAACGAACAAGGTTTAAAAGAAGCTATATAAATAAATTTATCATCTATTTTAAAAGGTAAAATTTGATAATTTAATAAAATTTCATAAGAAAGCGATACTTTAAGCTTATCATCAAATTCTTTCCATTCAAAAAAATCAAGATTATAAAAATTAGCCAAAGATTTTAAAAAATCATTATAATCTATATTCAAATTTAAACAAAGCTCATCAATGCTAATTTCATCTTTTACATAAGAATTAAATAAAAATTCTTTAAATTTAATATTTTCAAAATCCAAATTCTCTTCTTTAAAACCCAATAGTTTTAATTTTTCTAAAAATTCTTTTTCCAAATATAAGTCCTAAAATTTATCAACTTCTATTTCATAATAAAATTTATAAGTTTCTAAAGCTCTTTTTGCCTCATCATTTTCACCTAAAGCTTCCTTAGCCTTAATAAATAAAAACCAAGGTTCTTTATGATTTTTATCTATCTCATTTGCCTTTAAAGACCAAAAAATAGATTTTTCATAATCTTTGTTTTGATAATACATTTTTGATAAAAGTAAAGCTTTGTCAAAACTAGGAGATTTGTAAAATTCATTTTTTAAAACTGATAAATTGTAAATCATAGATGAAATTTCAAATTGCAATTCTTGTTTCATTTCAAATTGATTTAAATTTGTTTCTCGAAGTTTTTCTTTAATAATTTTATTTTTTTCTTCTTGTATTTTAGCTTTTTGAAGTTTTGATACTAAATCTTGTTTTTCTTTTAATACTTGTTTTAATAAAACTTCTTTTTTTTGAATTTCATTAAAAATAAAATAAGAACAAAATATTAAAGATAAACAAAATATTAAAGATAAAAAATACTTCAAATATTTTTTAATTAAGAATTTTTTATATTCTAATTCAAGTTTTTTTACACGCTCTTGCATTTTAACCTAACAAATTATTTTCAAACAGGCTAAGCTTTAAAAGATAATTTTCTTTTTTACTATTTTTAAAGAAATTTTTAAATTCTTTAAAACTTTTAATTACTTTATCAATATTTCTTAAATTAGCACTATAATATTTTTTTATCAGTTTAAGATCGCTTTTGCAC
>NZ_JAENKR010000069.1:0-6904 GCF_016598965.1 Campylobacter sp. TTU-622 | reverse complement strand
AAGAAAAACCATTAGATGAAGTTACTTTTAAGACAGATGGTAAAATATGGGTTGGTTTAATTAATCTTAAAAATTATAAAAAAACTAGTTTTGTTAAAGATAAGGATTTTAATCTTTCTTTAAAAGAAGATCAGCTTGTTTTAATGGGAGCTTCTGCTTTAAGTTTTATAGATGAAGATGGAAAAGAAAAAAGATTTCCAGCAGGAGGTTCAAAGCGCTTTTTAATTAAAGACGGAAAGATCTCAAATATTACTTTAAGTGATTTTATAAAGCTTAATAAAGGAAAAGAATGGTAAAAATTTTATTTTTGATAGTTTTTACCAGCTTAGCTTATGGTATATCCTCTTTAGAATTGGCTAAAAATATTGTTAATTCCTCAAGTAAAAAAACCCAGCTTGAGCTTTTGTTTGCTAATCAAAACTATCAAGATTCACAAGGTAATTTAGATATAGAAAAAATATCTAATATGTTAAAAGCAAATTCTTTACTCAATCTTATACTTCCAACTCCAGAAACTTTGAGATTAAATTTTAAGGCACAAACAGATTTTATTTTATTTTTTGAAATTATTAATGATGCCTTAAATAATGCAGGTTATGTATATTTTATTCCAACAGATTTGGTTTTAAGAGAGGGAAATATTGATTATACTATACA
This sequence comes from Campylobacter sp. TTU-622, assembly GCF_016598965.1. NCBI lineage: Bacteria > Pseudomonadati > Campylobacterota > Epsilonproteobacteria > Campylobacterales > Campylobacteraceae > Campylobacter > Campylobacter sp. TTU-622. The sequence continues at coordinate 6,247 of NZ_JAENKR010000069.1, read as the reverse complement.
AGTAGAATCTCAATATATTCTAGATCCTGGAATATTTTATAGGCTTTTAAAAGAAAATTCTGTCTATATTAATAATATAAAAAGAATAGGTTTAAATGACTATGAGTATGATTTGAATTTTGATCAAGTAAAATTAAAAACCAATGCAAATGTTAATTTAAACACAGCTACTTTTTTAGAAAAACCTTTGCAAGATTATATTGTTTTATTAAAAGGTGCCACTTCACTTAAAATAGATGCTAATGATACTGATGAATGGTTTCCAAAAATTTTATTTTTAGATAAAAATTTAAATTTAATCAAAAGTATTAAAAGTCAAACAAAAAATAATCATTTTTCAGAATTTGTTCCAGATGGATCAGTATATGTAATAATTAGTGATGTATATAATCTTGATAATATTAAAAGAGGTTTAAAAATATATCTTAAAAAATAAGGAAAAATATGTTTGATGAAATCCGTTTTCATACTATAGAAAGATTACCAAATTATGTTTTTGCTGAGGTAAATGCAATAAAAATGCTTGCTAGACGCAAGGGAGCGGATATTATAGATTTTTCAATGGGGAATCCAGATGGCAAAACCCCGCAACATATTATAGATAAACTTTGTGAAAGCGCTAATAAAGATAAAACATCTGGATATTCAGCTTCTATTGGAATTTATAAATTAAGACTTGCTATTTGTAATTGGTATAAAAGAAAATATAATGTTATTTTAGATCCAGAAAATGAAGTTGTAGCTACTATGGGTTCAAAAGAAGGCTTTGTAAATCTTGCTCGTGCCATTATCAATCCTGGTGATACAGCTATAGTTCCAACTCCTGCTTATCCTATTCATACTCAAGCCTTTATTATAGCAGGTGGAAATGTTGTTAAAATGCCTATTTGCTATAATGAAAATTTTGAGCTTAATGAAAATCAATTTTTTAAAAATTTAGAACAAACTTTAACTGAAAGCATACCAAGAGCTAAATATTTGGTTGTTAATTTTCCTCATAATCCGACAACAACAATAGTGCAAAAAAGTTTTTATGAAAAACTTATTCAGTTTGCAAAAAAAGAAAGATTTTACATTATTAGTGATATTGCTTATGCTGATTTGACTTATGGATCTTATAAGACCCCTTCTATTTTAGAGGTTGATGGTGCTAAAGATGTTGCTGTGGAAACTTATACTCTTTCAAAATCTTATAATATGGCTGGTTGGAGAGTTGGTTTTGTTGTGGGTAATCAACGTCTTGTTAATGCTCTTAAAAAAATCAAATCTTGGTTTGATTATGGTATGTATACACCTATACAAGTTGCAGCTACTATAGCTCTTGACAGCGATCAAAGTTGTGTTGAAAATATTAGATTAAATTATGAAAAAAGAATGCAAGTTTTAGTAGAAGCTTTTGGTAATATAGGTTGGAATTTAGTAAAACCAAATGCAAGTATGTTTATATGGGCTAAGCTACCACCTAGTAAAGCTCATTTAAAAAGTCTAGAATTTTCAAAACAACTTTTACAATATGCTAATGTTGCGGTAAGTCCAGGGGTTGGGTTTGGTGAAGCAGGAGATGATTATGTGCGCATTGCTTTGATAGAAAATGAAAATCGCATTCGTCAAGCTGCAAGAAATATTAAAAAATATTTTAAAGAAAATATATGAGAGTTGCTATTTTAGGTTATGGAACAGTAGGAAGCAATGTTGCAAAAGTTTTAATAGAAAATAAAAAAATTATAAAAGCAAGATGCGGTCAAAGCATTACTCCGGTAATAGCTTTAGCAAGACATATTAAAAAAGATGCTCTTATTCCTATTACTTTAGATGTAGATGAAATTTTAAATTTTAAAGATATTGATGTATATGTAGAATTAATGGGTGGGATTAAGCAACCTTTTGAAATCATTAGTGAATTATTAAAGAGAAAGAAAAATGTTGTAACCGCTAATAAAGCTTTGCTTGCTTATCATCGTTATGAACTTGAAAGATTAGCTAAAGATTTAGCTTTTGGTTATGAAGCAAGTGTTGCAGGTGGTATTCCTATTATTAAAGTTTTAAAAGAGGGTTTAAGTGCAAATAATATTATTAATATTAAAGGCATTTTAAACGGAACGTGCAATTATATTTTAACTTGTATGCAGCAGGTTGGAATGGATTTTAATAGTGCTTTAGAAAAAGCACAAGAATTAGGCTATGCTGAAGCTGATCCTAGTTTTGATATAGAAGGACAAGATGCTACACATAAGCTTTTAATTTTGGCTAGTCTTGCTTATAATCTTGATATAAAACCTGAAGAAATTTTAACTCAGGGCATTAAAGATATAAGTTCTGAAGATATGTATTTTGCTAATGAATTTGATTTTACTATAAAACTTTTAGGTATAGCTAAATTAAAAGATTCAAATATTGAATTAAGAGTGCATCCTACTATGATTAGTAAAAATAAAATGCTTTCAAAAGTTGATGGGGTTATGAATGCTATTTCTATAGTAGGTGATGTATTAGGAGAGAGTTTGTATTATGGTGCTGGAGCTGGAGGTTTGGCAACTGCTAGTGCTATTGTTGCTGATTTAATGGATATAGCCAAAGGAAATTTTAAAACTCCTATGTTAGGTTTTAAAGAAAAATTAGAATTTAACCTATTAAAACCAGAAGAAATATATACAAAATATTATTTAAGAATTAAAGTAGAAGATAAATTAGGAGTCTTATCTAAAATTACTTTACTTATGTCTCAAAATTTAATTTCTATTGAAAGTTTTTTGCAAAAACCTAAAAAAAATAATGAAAATTGTACTACTATATTTTTTACAACGCATTTTACTTATGAAAAGAGCATACAAAATTTATTAAAAATTTTAAAACAGCAAGAATTTGTCAAAGAAGAACCTTTTATGATGCGTATAGAGGATTAATGGGCGTATCTTCTTATATCCTTGGTATCAAAGGAGAAGATAAAGCCTGTGATTTTCTTAAAAAACAGCAGTTTCAAATTTTGGAAAGAAATTTTCATTCTAAATTTGGTGAAATAGATATTATTGCCTTAAAAGATAATATTTTGCATTTTATTGAAGTTAAATTTACTCAAAATGACTATAATGTTTATGAGCGCATTAATCGTAAAAAATGTCAAAAAATCATTAAAACAATAGAATTTTATTTTTTGAAAACACGTAAAAATAATGATTTTCAAATAGATCTAATTTGTGTTAAAAATAATATAATAGAATTTATTGAAAATATAACTTTTTAAGTTAGTTTTTTATTTAGTTAAAATACAATAAATTTAAAAAAAGGAGAAATTATGGGAAAATATATAGAACTTACTTCAGAAAATTTTTCAGAAGTGAAAGAAGGTGTTGCTTTAGTTGATTTTTGGGCTCCTTGGTGTGGTCCTTGTAGAATGTTGGCACCAGTAATTGATGAGCTTGCAAATGATTTTGAAGGCAAGGCAAAAATTTGTAAAGTGAATACAGATGAGCAAGGTGATTTAGCTGCTGAATACGGAGTAAGATCAATTCCTACTTTAATATTTTTTAAAAATGGTGAGGTAATTGATCAACTAGTTGGAGCACAATCTAAGCAAGCTATTGCTGATAAAATTAATTCCTTACTTTAATCTTCTAAAAGTCGCTTTAGCGACTTTCTAATTATATTTTATATTAAATAATAATTTTTATTAACTACATATTAAGAAAAAATTCTATATCATAATGAAAATAATTTTTTTAAAAAGGAATGTAAATGTTAGATTTAGCAATTATAGGAGGAGGACCTGCTGGACTTAGTGCAGGGCTTTATGCAACTAGAGGAGGTTTAAAAAATGTTGTTATGTTTGAAAAAGGTATGCCAGGTGGTCAAATAACCTCAAGCTCTGAAATAGAAAATTATCCTGGGGTTGCTACTATAATGGATGGTATTTCTTTTATGGCTCCTTGGAATGAACAATGTATGCGTTTTGGTTTAAAACACGAAATGGTTGGAGTTAGTCAAATTTTAAAAAATAATGATGGTAGCTTTAATATAAAATTAGAAAATGGAAAAATAGAACAAGCTAAATCAGTTATTGTTTGTACGGGATCAACTCCACGTCGTGCAGGTTTTAAAGGGGAGGATGAATTCTTTGGAAAAGGCGTAAGCACTTGTGCAACTTGTGATGGTTTTTTTTATAAAAATAAAGAAGTTGCAGTTTTAGGAGGGGGTGATACAGCCTTAGAAGAAGCTTTATATCTTGCCAATATTTGTTCTAAAGTTTATCTTATCCATAGAAGAGATGAATTTAGAGCAGCGCCTTCTACTATAGAAAAAGTGAAAAAAAGTGAGAAAATAGAACTTATTACAAGTGCAAGTATTGATGAAGTATATGGTGATAAAATGGGTGTTAGCGGTGTAAAGGTTAAATTAAGAGATGGTAATATCAGAGATTTAAAAATTCCCGGAATTTTTACTTTTGTTGGGCTTGATGTGCGTAATGAAATTTTAAAACAAGATGATGGAAAATTTTTATGCAATATGGAAGAAGGAGGTCAAGTTAGCGTTGATCTTAAAATGCAAACAAATATTAAAGGGCTTTTTGCTGCAGGAGATTTAAGAAAAGATGCTCCAAAACAAGTTATTTGTGCTGCAAGTGATGGAGCTATTGCAGCACTTAGTGCAATAGCCTATGTAGAAAGCTTACATTAATTTTTAAATTTTACCTCGTATAGAGGTAGAATTTTTAATGAAAATTAAGATAAGTACTTATAAATTTAATCCAAGGTATTCCAATAATAATATAAATTGCAAGATATACACAAGCAAATATTCCTCCTAGTAGGAAAAATTTAGCTCCTTTTACATACCCGCTTCCAAACCATAGAGGCGAACACCCTGTTCCATAAGGAGTAATAATACCCATAAATCCCATGCTTAAAGCAAGAATTAACATTACTTCTTGAGCATTTGCTCCTTGAATTTGTCCTGCTAAACTTGCAAAAATAGCAATAATCGCAGTTACATAAGCTGTCCCAGATGCAAAAAAATATCTAAGCCATGAAAAAAGCAAAAGCAATAAAATACTTGCAAATAAAGGAGAAAAACCAAGTAAATATTTGCCTAAATTATTTGTTAAAAAATCTAATATTCCCATATTTTTAAGCCCACTAGCTAAAGTAATAAGGGTAGCAAACCAGATTAAGGTATTCCAAGCACTTTTATTTGCTAAAAAGTCTTGCCAAGTAATTATTTTAAGACCTATCATTAAAATAATCATTATTAAAGCTGTTGTTGTAGCATTGATTTTAAAAAAACTAGCTCCAACCCATAAAATCAAACCGATTAAAGCAACTATAATCATATAAATTTGTTTTTTATCCATTTTTCCTAAAGCTTTATATTTTTCATTTGACCATTGTGCTATTTCTTTTGAACCTTTAATTTCTGGTGGATATACAAAGTATCCAAGTAAAGGTGTTAAAAGAAATATAACAATTCCAACAGGAAGAAAGGATAAAAACCATCCAAGCCAATCTACAACTTCAATACCATTTTTTGAAATTAAAGATAGAGCAAGAGGGTTAGGCGCTTGTCCGGTTAGGAAAATTGAACTATTTACACACGAACTTGCTAAACCCATCCAAACTAAATATGAACCTATTTTTCTAGGATTTTTATCAGGATAACTTTCGAACATAGGAGCTATATTTGTTACTATAGGGTAAACTGTCCCTCCGCTTCTTGCTGCATTACTTGGAATAAAAGGAGCTAAAATAAAATCAACTATACAAATAGCATATCCTAAGCCTAAAGTTGATTTACCGAGTTTTGAAACAAGATAAAGAGCTATTCTTTCACCTAATCCAGTTTTTGAAAAACCAAGACCTATGGTAAAAGCGGAAAAGATTAACCAAACAACAGAGTCAGAAAAACCGCTTAATCCCCATTTTATGGCAGCACTATCACTTATAATACTTTTATCACTTCCTACAGGACCTATTTTGAAAATAACAACCAAGGTTATAGCAATAACTCCTATTAATGCCGGTGGAATAGGTTCTAGCATTAAACCTATAATTAATCCAATAAAAATACTTAAATAAAGCCAAGAATTGTTGCTCAATCCTTCCGGAGTGGGTATAAAATAAAATACTACAGCTATTATAATAGGTAAAAACAGCTTCCACATTATTTCTCCTTCTTAAAATTATTTATATTACATTTTAACAAAAAGTTAAAATATTTAAAATATATTTTAAATATTTTAAAATAAATAATTTATTAA
>NZ_JAENKR010000068.1:0-7002 GCF_016598965.1 Campylobacter sp. TTU-622 | reverse complement strand
TTATATTTGTTTCTATAATAGCCATTTCAATTAAGCCATTTTTTAAAAGATGGAGACTCTTTTGTGTATTTTGTGTTTGATGATGTGCATTTACTTTTGGAAAATGATCTTTAAATTTAAATAAAATTTCATTGACAAAATATTCTGAAATACTTTGAGTTGATGCAATATTAATTTCACCTAATAAAGTTGTATCATCATTTATTATTTCTAAGCTTTTATAATAATCTTCAACAAGTTTTAGCCAAATTTTTCCTATAAGTAAAGCTTTTGATGTAGGAAGAAGTTTTTTTCCTAAGCGTTCGAAAAGTATTGTTGATAAAGTTTCTTCTAAATTTTTAATAATAATGGAAACATTAGGCTGAGATGTGGAAAAATTACTAGCGGTTAAAGTTGGACTTTGTGTATTTAAAAGATCTAAAAAAATCTCCATATCCTTAATTTTCATTGATGTCTCCTTGTTTTAATATAAAGATTTAATAAAATTATTATAAATATTAAAATAATATATTTTTATAATTATTACAAAAAAAATATAATAATCAAAAATTTATTAAGGATAATTTTGAATGAAAGCTAATATTTTTATAAAAAGTTTGATAATAGCAAAGTCAAATTTTAAGGGTCTGTTTTTTGTTTCTTGTATTGTAGCTTGCTCAATGTATCTTTCTAGTTTGCAAAGCATTAAAGATTCTACTCATCTTGCTGCCACTGCTTTTGCTATTATTATAGGAGTGCTTCTTTCTCCTTGGTTTTTTAAATATCAACATACTTTTCAAGCTGGAGTGCATTTTAGTGCTAAAAAATTATTAAGACTCGGTATTGTTTTATATGGTTTTAATATTACTTTAACAGAGCTTTTAAGTGTAGGTTTATGGGGATTTTTACTTTCTTTTTTGATTATTGTAGTTATATTTTTACTTTCTGTTGTAATAGGAACGAAAATTTTTAAACTCGATAAAGAAACTTCAATGCTTGTGGGTGCTGGAAGTTCAATTTGTGGTGCTGCTGCCGTTTTGGCTCTTGAATCTTCTTTAAAATCTGATCCTTTTAAAGGAATTTTAGCTGTTGGAACGGTTGTAATTTTCGGTCTTATATTTATGTTTTTATATCCTATATTCTTTTCTTTCGATTTAATTCCTTATTTTGATCAAAATGCTATGGGTGTTTATATGGGAGCTACTTTGCACGAAGTGGCTAATGTTGTTGGAGCAGCTGAAATGGCAAAAGATATGTCAAATTTTAGTCAAGGTGCAGCTAATTTAGCTATTATTATTAAAATGATGAGAGTTATTTTGCTTGTTCCGTTTTTGTTAATCGTAACATATTTTTTTACAAAGACAAGACATCAAAATTCTAAAAAAACTTCAAAAACAATTACTATTCCTTATTTTGCTTTTGCTTTTTTAATTATGATTGCCGTTAATACTTTTTTATCGAAACAAGAGTATTTTTTAGGTATTGATACTCACTTTATTATTAGTACAGGAAAGCTATTATGTACTCTTTGTATTGTTTATGCTATGGCTGCTTTAGGGCTTCAAATAGATTTTAAAAAATTCTTAAAAAGCGGTTTTAAGGTATTTGCTTTAGCGTTAATTTTGGCTTTTTCTTTGATTGTAATAGGATATTTTTTAACTTTAGCTTTTAAAGGAATTTTGTGGTAAAATTCCTTTAAAAAGGCAATATTTTCTAAAATCTCTTTCTATAATTTCATATTCTTTTAAAATTTTACATTCTTCATAAACTTTACTTCCCTTATAAAGTAAAAAAAGAGTATGTTCGTTATAAAAATTTCTACAAAGTTTTATTAAAGAAGAAATACCACTAAAAGCTCTTGAAGTTATAATATCTGCTGTTAATTGAGATTTATAATCTTGTATTTTTTCTTTTACAATAAAAACATTATCAAGCTTGCATTCTATTTTAACATTTCTTAAAAAAGCAGCTTTTTTGGCATTTGGTTCAAAAAGATAAAATTGCGATTTTAAAACAAAAGCTAAAAAAATAGCAGGAAATCCAGCTCCACTTCCGATATCTATAATATTTTTAGCAAAATTTAAGTCTTTAAAATCTAGTATTTTAAGACTATCAATGATATTTTCATCAATAGCCTTAAATTGGGTTAAATTGTGAATACGATTATATTTGTTTAAGAGATTTTTATAAATTTGAATTTTGTTTTCAAAATTTTTGATATCATATTCTTTTAAAAAATCTAAATTTTCTAAATATAAATGCATTTATTTTAGATGACCCATTTGAGTTTGTTTAATATGAATATATTCTTCATTAAAACGATTAGTTTCTATTAGTATAGGAATTCTTGCAACTATATTGTCTTTAATACATTGAAGTTTTTCTGGGTTGTTGGTTATTAAATTTACTTTAGTAATTTTATAAAAATCTAAGATAAATTTAACAATCTCGTAAGTTCTTTCATCAGCCTTAAAACCTAATTGATGGTTAGCTTCTATGGTATTAAATCCTTTATCTTGTAAAGCATAAGCATTAACTTTGTTAAAAAGTCCAATACCTCTTCCTTCTTGTCTTAAATACATAACCATTCCACCTGATTCTTGTATATATTTAAGAGAAAATTCAAGCTGTTCACCGCAATCACATTTTAAACTCCCTAATGCATCTCCTGTTAAGCATTCTGAATGAATTCTTAAATTTAAAGTATTTTTAGGTTCATCTTTAAATATACAAAGATGTTCTTTGTCATTTTCTTTGAAGCTTTGAATTTTAAATAAGCCCCATTTAGTTGGTAAGTTTGCAATTTCTGAAATTTTTATGTCCATTTATAATACTTTCTATAATAAATTTTATGCTAATATTGTATCAAAAAAAGGAAAAGTTATGTTTAAAAGATTTAGAAGATTAAGAATAAATGAAAATATAAGATCAATGGTGAGAGAAAATTTTTTAAATATTGATGATTTAATTTATCCACTTTTTGTTATAAATTCTAAAGGTATAAAAAAAGAAATTCCTTCAATGCCAGGAGTTTTTCAAATGAGTTTAGATGAAATTTTAAAAGAATGCAAAGAAATTAAAGAATTAGGCATTAAGGCTATTATATTATTTGGAGTTTTAGAGTCTGATAAAAAGGATAGTTGTGGCAGTGATGCCTTAGATGAAAATGGGTTGATTGCTACAAGTATTAAAACTATTAAAAAGGAATTTCCTGATTTAATCGTTATAAGTGATCTTTGTTTTTGTGAATATACAGATCATGGTCATTGTGGTATCATTGATATGAAAACAAAGAGTGTGGATAATGATGCTACATTAGAAATTTCAGCCAAACAAGCCTTAATACACGCAAAGGCAGGAGTTGATATGATAGCGCCAAGCGGTATGATGGATGGTATTATTTATACTTTAAGAAAAACTTTAGATGAAAATGGTTTTGAAAATTTACCTATTATGGCATATTCTACTAAATTCGCTTCAAACTATTATGGTCCTTTTAGAGATGTTGCACAATCAGCTCCAAGTTATGGAGATAGAAAAACTTATCAAATGGATTTTGCTAACGCTAAAGAAGCTTTAATGGAGAGTTTAGAAGATGAAAAGCAGGGTGCAGATATTTTAATGATAAAACCAGCTTTAGCTTATCTTGATATTGTTAAAGAATTAAGTTTAAGTTCAAAACTTCCTATTTGTGTTTATAATGTTAGCGGAGAATATGCTTTATTGCAAGCAGGTAAAAAAGCTGGAGTTATTGATTATGATAAAATAGTTTTAGAAACTATGATTGCATTTAAAAGAGCTGGAGCAAAACTTATAATTACTTATCATGCAAAAGAATTAGCTAAACTTTTACAAAATAAAGGAGCTTAAATGAAATCAAATAAACACGCTATTTGTTTAAAACGCATTGATGAATTTTCTCAGAATTTAGGCTTAAAAAAAGAAGAACAAACTATTTTAGAGCTTAAAGAAACAGATAATAATGAAAAAATTTTAATTTTAAAAAATGGAAGTTTTGAAAATCCAGAACCTTGGTTTATGGTAGATGAAAACGATGAAATTCATACTCTTATATCTTTAAAAAGTTTAAAAAATATTTTAGAAAGTTTAAAACAAACACAAAAAGAGAATTTTGAATTGAAACTTGAAAAAGCTATCTACCAACAAATTCCAATTGATTTTAATGATGCTTGGACGGTTGCTATGGATGAGATAAAAAAAAGAGCAAAAAATGGTGCTTTAATGGAAATTAATATAGATTTAGAAAAACTTATAGCTGATATAAAAAAAGAACATCCAAATCTTTTCGTTGATATGGAAGCTATGATGGAAAGAGTGAGAAAATGAGAGATTATAAGGCTTTTACAAAATACTCTAAGGCTGGACCTAGATATACTTCTTATCCTACTGCTGTTGAATTTAATGTAAATTTTAAATATGAAGAATATATTCGATTTTTAAAAGAACAAAAACAAGATATTTCTTTATACTTTCATTTACCATTTTGTAGAAGTGCTTGTTATTTTTGCGGATGTAACGTGATTTACACTGCAAAAGAAGAGAATAGAGAAAAATATTTAACATATCTTTTTAAAGAGTTAGAATTGTTAAAAGATATAATAGATACTAAACGTAAAGTTGTTCAAATGCATTTTGGTGGTGGTACTCCTACTTTTTTTAGCGCCAAGCAATTAAAAAATTTAATTTTAAAGATTAAGAATACTTTTGATAATTTTGATGAAAATGCAGAGCTTAGTTGCGAGATTGATCCTAGATTTTTAAATGAAGAGCAAGCAGATATTTTAGCACAAAATCATTTTAATCGCATTAGTTTTGGAGTGCAAGATTTTGATGAAAAAGTTCAAAAAGAAATTCATAGAATCCAACCTTTTGAATTGACACAAAATGCTATTAATATGGTAAGAGAAAGAGGGATTAAATCTGTCAATGTTGATCTTATTTATGGTTTGCCTTATCAGGATTTAAATAGTTTTTCCAAGACTTTAGAAAAAGTTATTATGTTAAATCCTGATCGTTTGGCTATTTTTAATTACGCTCACGTTCCTTGGCTTAAGAAAAATATGAGAAAATTTGATGAGAGTACTTTACCAACTCCTGATATCAAACTTTCTATTTTGGAATATTGTGAAAAATTTTTAACTCAAAATGGCTATAAGATGATAGGAATGGATCATTTTGCAAAGAGTGATGATGAGCTTTTTAAAGCTCTAAAAAATAATACTTTACATAGAAATTTTCAAGGTTATACCACTAGAAAAGGTGCTAATTTAATTGGTGTAGGGCTAACTAGCATAGGGGAGGGCGAGAGTTATTATGCTCAAAATTATAAGGATATATTAAAATATCAAGAAGCTATTGATAATAAAAAATTACCTTTTGAAAAAGGTATTATTTTAAATGAAGATGATAAGATAAGAAAAGCTGTTATTATGAGTTTAATGGCAAATTTTTGCTTAGATATTAAAATGATAGAAACAGAATTTAATATAGATTTTTTTGAATACTTTAAAGAAGATTTGATAAATTTAGATGAATATAAAGATTTTATTCAAAGAGATTCCAAAATGATTAAAGTGAATGAAACAGGTGTTTTGCTTATAAGAAATATTGCAATGTGTTTTGATGCTTATTTAAGAAAAATAGATGAAGATAAAAAGGTTTTTTCAAAAACTTTATAATGATGATTGATAAAATTACTAGTGCTTGCGTTAAATGCGGTAAATGTATCCAAACTTGTCCAATTTATGAGGTAAAAAAAGATGAGCTTCATAATCCTAGAGGTTTTTTAGAACTATTGTCTGCTTATAATAAAGGAGAAATTTCTTGTGATAATGATTTAAAAAATATTTTTGATTCTTGTTTTTTATGTACAAGCTGTACTGAAATTTGTCCCTTTGATTTAAAAGTTGATAAAGCTATAATAGATTTTCGTCATAAAGATTTCCAAAGATCATTATCTTTATATAAAAAAGTAATTTTATTTTTTTTAAGAAATAGAAAAATATTAGATTTTATTGCAAAATTAGGCTATATTTTTAATCCTTGCATTTTTAAAATACAAAATGGAAATTTAGGAATGAAATCTAAATTTAACATATCTCTTATTAAAAAAGATCGCTTATTCCCTTCTTTTACTAAAAAAAGTTTTTTAAAATCTAATGCAGATTTTATTGATAATCAAGGAGAAAAAACTATAGGATTTTTTGTAGGATGCTTACAAAATTATTTTTATGATGAAAGCGCTAAGGCTGTTCTTAAAATAGCTAAAAAATTAAAAATTAATGTAGATTTACTTAAAGATCAAAATTGTTGTGCTGTAGTGCATTTTTTTAATGGTGATTTTAAAAGTGTAGAAAAACTTGCAAAAAAAAATATAGAGTATTTTGAAAAAAAACTTGAAAATTTAGATGCTATTATTATCGCTGAAGCAACTTGTTCTTCAATGATACGAAAAGATTATGAATATTTTTTTAATTCTATTAATCAAAAAGAATGGGCAAAAAGAGCAAAAAAACTTTCTTCTAAAATTTATCTTGCAACAGAATATTTTTATCATAAAACTTCTTTAAAAGAATTATTAAGTAAGCAAAAGAAAACAGATTTTATTATAACCTATCATGATCCTTGTCATTCTAAAAAAACTCAAGGTATTTTTAAAGAACCAAGAGAACTTTTAAAAAATAATTTTATTTTAAAAGAAATGCACGAGAGTGATGTATGTTGCGGTTTTGGCGGTATTAACACTCAAATAAATTTATATAATGAAAGTCTAAAAATAGCAGATAAAAAAACCTTGAACATTAAGCAAACAAAAGCACATTTTGTTAGTGCCGAATGCTCTGCTTGTAGAATACAAATTTCAAATTCTTTAGAGAAAGAAAAAATTCAAACTATCTTTAGACATCCTTTGGAATTAATTGCTATGATAATTGATTAATTTTATTTATATCTTCTATATTAGAGCGATTCTTTTCTATTAATGAACTATTCTTTTCGATTTTT
>NZ_JAENKR010000067.1:0-7004 GCF_016598965.1 Campylobacter sp. TTU-622 | reverse complement strand
GTTGTAAAAAGAATAGAGGGTAAAGATAGATGCTTGTTAGCAATAAAAAATATTTTTGAAAGTTGTAAAGAATTAAGTTTTAGTGCCAAAAATATTTTTCAAGACAAAAATACAACTTTTATAGAATTTACCCTAATGCTTGATGAGACTAAACTTGAAGGTGTAGATATTATAGATTGGCAAGATGAACAAATTATCAAACTTCGTGCTTATTTGGATATTCCAAAAGGTTAATTATGGAAAATTATAAATTAGATAAGATGATTCGTGGTTGGTTTGTGGGAAATTTCGAACCAAGTATTTTTAAAACTAATGATGTAGAAGTTGGTATAAAAGAGTATAAAAAAGGTGATATAGAAGAAAAGCATTATCATAAAATTGCAACTGAAATTACTGTTATTGTTAGCGGTAAAGTAAGAATGAATGATAAGATATATTCTAAAGGTGATATAGTGATGATTTATCCAGGGGAGGTTACTGATTTTGAAGCTTTAGAAGATACAATTAATGTTGTTGTAAAACTTCCTGGAGTTAGTAATGATAAGTATTTAGGAGAATGTCAATGAATATAGTTATTCCTATGGCTGGTCTTGGAAATCGTTTTATAAAAGCTGGTTTTGATAAGCCAAAACCTTTTATTGATGTTTTGGATAAACCAATGATAGTTAGAGTACTTGAAAATTTGAAATATAAAGATGCAAAATATATTTTAATAGCAAGAAAAGAACATTTAATTCAAGAAAAAACGTTAATTGATGAGATTAAAAATAGTTTTAATGTTAAATTTATAGGCATTGATAAACTTACAGAAGGAACAGCTTGTACTGTGCTTTATGCAAGAAAGTATATTAACAATAATGAGCCTTTAATGATAGCTAATTCTGATCAAATTATTGATATTGATATAGCTGATTTTATTAATGATAGTTTAAGTCGAAATTTAGATGGTTCAATATTGACTTTTATTGATAAAGAAAAAGATTCAAAATGGTCATTTGTAAAATTAAAAGATAATTTGGTAGTAGAGGTTAAAGAAAAAGAAGCTATTAGCAAATTTGCTACTGTTGGAATTTATTTTTTTAATAAAGGAAAAATATTTGTTGAGAGTGCTATAGATATGATTATAGAAAACGATCGGGTTAATAATGAATTTTATACTTGTCCTGTTTATAATTATGCTATAAAAAGTGGCGCTAAAATAGGTATTTATAATATAGAATATAATCAAATGCACGGAATTGGAACACCTGAAGATTTAGAGAAATATCAAAAAAATAATAAATTAGATTTAATCATTAGAGACCAATGTCCTATTACATATAATAACAATATAGAAATAATTAGTTCAAGGCAGTTTCCATTATTTTGTGGTTGCACTGATCAGAATCTTAAAAAAGATATTATTTGTGAAGAGCAATTTGCAATTTGTCAGGATAGTGGTGTTTTATTTTTAAATAAATTAATTCCCTTAGATATTTTATATAAAAATGGACATTATGCTGGTAATATTGGAAAAATATGGGATGAGCATCATAGAGAATTTGCAAAATTTATTTTTCAAATTAAACCAAAAAATATACTAGAAATTGGTGGTGGACATGGAAAATTATCACAATTTTTTTTAGAAATGGATAATGTTAATTGGACTATAGTAGAACCAAATATTGAAAATAAATTTGAAAATGTAAATTATATCGATGGGTTTTTTAATAAAGATATATGTAATAATGAACAATATGATGCAATTATACATTCTCATGTTCTTGAGCATATATATAATCCAAATGAATTTTTTTCTGAAATATCAAGTTTTTTAGATAATGATAAAGGATATATGATATTTTCAATGCCTAATATGTCTAAGTGGTTAAAAAATAAATATAGCAATTGCTTATTTTTTGAACATACTATTTTATTGGATGAAAATGTAGTTGATTATATATTGGGAAATAATAATTTTACAATTATTGCAAAAAAATATTTTAAAGAACATAGCATATTTTATTTAGTAAAAAAAGATATCCAATCTGTAAAAATTAATCTAAAAAATAAATACTTTGAAAATAAAGCGGATTTTGAAGATATGTTGAAATTTTATAAAAATAAAGTTCAGCATATTAATTCTTATATTAAGCAGACTTCAAAGAAGGTTTATTTATTTGGAGCACATTTATTTAGTCAAAACTTAATATATAGCGGATTAGATATTTCAAAGATTATTTGCATATTAGATAATGATCCAAATAAACAAGAAAAAAGGCTTTATGGTACAAATTTTATAGTTCAATCTCCTAAAATTCTAATAAACGATAATAATGCTTTAGTAATCTTGAATGCAGGTGTTTATAATAATGAAATAGAAAAAGATATTTTAGAGAATATAAACAATAGCATTGAGATTGTAAAATGTTAAATAATACGGATATTTTAGTTAAAAAAGCTATAGATAATTGGAGTTATGAATTTCTTGATAGATTTTTAGATAAAAAAGATTTATCTAATGAGCATTTGATTTTGATATATAAATTAGGACGATATGATTTTTTCTTGCAAAATCTTGATTATATTGACCGATTAGCATCACTTTTAGATACGAAATTTAATGATTTATATGATTTTATGCATATATGTTTAAAAGATAAAACCGTAAATGAAAATTTTTTACTTGGAAACTATAAAAATTCATATATGAGTTTTTTATCTTCTCGCTTGGATCTTATAAATTTTGAAGATTTTCAAATTTTTTTAAAAATTTTAAATGAAGTAAAAAAATCTCAAGATTTAATTTTACAATCTTTTTTTTTAAAAAATTCAATAGATTTTTTTTATATCAATTCAAGTGATATTTTTTTTAAAGGTGGAATCTATTTTATTATTCTAGAAATTATATATAATAATTTTTTAAATACTTTAGGCGGAAGATTATATTATGATAAATTAAGAATTATTGCGGAGAGATATTTTTATCAAAAAAAATCTTATTCTGGAAGCAGAATAGCTTTATGTTTAAATGGGCAGCTAAGACCAGGTTGGCGTGATAGTATCAAAGCATTAATAAGTAATTTTGAAAGATTTGGAAATATTGATGTTTTCATATTTTCTTGGGATACGGAAAGCCTATGGCCAGGTTCTGGTGGAAACGGCGTAGGATGGATTGGAAGATTTTTCCAACCTATGCTTAATGAATGCCCTAGTGAGCTTATAATGTCTAATGTTGATTTTTCTAAAAAATTTCCAAATGTTTTTAGTGTAATTTCAAAAGAATTTAATAAAAAAATTTCTGATAAAGATATATTTATTTTAAATAATAAAATAAAAAAAGTAACCTTAGAATCATATTCTAAAGTTGTTAATCGTTTAGGAGAATTAAAAAATGATTCCAAAATATATTATGGAATTTATCAAGTTTATAAAAGTATGGAAGAATATGAAAAACAAAATAATTTCAAATATGATTTTGTTGTGCGTGTTAGACCTGATTACATTATAGAAAAAAATGACATAAAAATTGAAGATTTGCATTTAATGGAATTAAATGATATTTATGATACAAGGTATTTTTGTGGTTTAGATGGAAGTTTGCAGATAGGTAGAAGAAGTGCAATGGAAATTTATATGAAAACTTGGGTATATGCTAAAGAGAATAAGGAAAATCCTAATTTTAATGCATATCTTAAGTATTTCCCTCAAACTTGTATGAGTGCTGGAACGGGATTTTTATCGCATTATGCTTTAAGCCAATGGACAGATTTTTTAAAACTAAGAGTTGTAAAAATGAATATAAAATTTTCACACTTAAATAATTTTTTATTTAACAATATAAGTTTTCCAGATATAAAGAATGAATTAGAAAAAGATATTTGGCATATTAGGAAAAATAAGATATTTAATGAGGAACAAATTAATAAAATTATTTGTTTTTTTAACTTGATTACTCAGAAGTATAAAATAATTACTAGAAATCATAGTAATTTAGCAAAAACGAAAGTACAAAATCATCTAGCATACAAATTAGGTCAAGCTATGATAGATAATTCAAAAAGTATATGGGGATATGTAAGAATGCTCTTTGTTTTATCTTATATACGAGATAAACATCATAAGGAACAATTGGCCTATACTCAAAAAACAAAAATGAATCCAGATTTAATTTTGCCCTCTCTTAAAGATTGTCCAGACTATGAAGAGGCTTTAAAAATTAAAAATTATTTTTCATATAAGTTAGGAGAAGCTTTTATCAAAGCAAGTAAAAATTGGTATAAGGGCGGATATATTAAATTTTTATTTTTTGATTTAGTTATCTTAAATAAGAATAGAACAAAATTAAAGAAAAAATAATTTTACTTTCATCAATTAAAAAACTTTAATAAAAATTTATGCTATACTTATTTAATGAAGACTATAATTGTAGATTTAGATGGAACTTTAACAATTGATGAAGAGAATGTAGATTATATCAATAAAAAGCCAAATACTGCTTTAATCCAAACTTTAAAAAAATATAAAAAACAAGGTTTTAAAATAAATATTTTTACAAGTCGCAATATGCGTACATTTAATGGTGAACTTGAAAAAATTAAAATTCATACTTTACCTATAATTATTTCTTGGCTTAAAAAACACAATGTGCCTTATGATGAAGTAATTATAGGTAAGCCTTGGTGTGGATATGATGGATTTTATATTGATGATAAAGCTATTCGTCCATCAGAATTTATAAATTTAAGCTACAAGCAAATTAAAGAACTTTTAAAAAAAGAGAACCCTTATAAAGATAATGGCAATAAATGATACTTATAACTTCTGCAAAATATTCATCTTCTGATTTTACCTTAGAATTTGGCAAAATCCCTCCATCTTTTTTACCGCTTGGCAATAAGAGATTATATGAATATCAAATAAAACTTTTTAAAAAGTTCAATCAAAAAATTTTTTTATCTTTACCTAATGATTTTAAATTAAATAAATTTGATAAAAAAAAATTAAAAGAATATAATGTTGAGATTTTATTTGTTCCAAATAATTTATCTTTAGGTGAATCTATAGTTTATTGCCTAAATGTCTGCTGTGTTTTTAATGAAAAATTTTATATTTTGCACGGAGATACTTTTTTTAAAGAGCTTGAATTTAAAGAAAATTCTTTACAAGTTGCAAAAGTTAAAGAAAATTATGATTGGACTTATTTGGATAATGAATTTAAAATATTATCGAATACAATAGAAAATGATTTAATTTTAGCAGGCGCTTTTAGCTTTTCTCAGCCTCAATTTTTAATAAAATGTATAGTTGAAAATAATTATTCTTTTATAGATGGTATAAAATCTTATTCTAAAGTTTATGCCTTTGATATTGTAAAAAATGACACTTGGCTTGATTTTGGACTTATAACGAACTATTTTCACTCTAAAAAAGCTGTAAGCACACAAAGAAGTTTTAATAATATAAAAATTTTAAATGGTTGTATAAAAAAATCATCTTCTTGGCAAGAAAAGATAAAAGCAGAAATTAATTGGTTTGAAAATTTACCCAAAGAATTATTTATTTATACTCCTAAAATAATAACTCATCAAGATAGCTATGAAATAGAATATCTTTATAATAATACTTTAGCAGAATTGTATGTTTTTGGAAAATTACCTAGCTATGTTTGGAAAAGAATATTTAAATCTTTAAAAGAATTTTTAGATAAGTTGCATTCTTTTAAAAGCAACAATAAAGATATAGATTTTAATTATAAAGAAAAAACTTTAAAAAGACTTCAAGAATTTAGCACTCAAAGCAAAATTGATTTGCATAAAAATATAATCATCAATTCTAAAACTTATCCAAGCATTTTAACCTTAGTAGAAAAGCTTGATTTTTATATGAGTGGTATAAATGATTTTTCTTTAATTCATGGTGATTTTTGTTTTTCAAATATTATGTATGATTTTCGAGCTGGTGCTATAAAAACCTTTGATCCAAGGGGTTTTGATTTTAGTGGAAAAATTACTCCTTATGGGGATAAAAACTATGATTTTGCAAAATTAGTTCATTCTATTTTTGGGCTTTATGATTTTATTATTGCAGGATTTTTTGAATGCAAATTTGAAAATAATAAAATAGAATTTTTTATAGAAAAGGATAATAATATTTTAGATATTCAAAAAGAATTTTTAAATATATTTAGTGTGGATGATAATATTAAAGCCTTGACTTTGCATTTGTTTTTATCTATGTTGCCTTTGCATAATGATTTCAAAGAGAAGCAAATAGCATTTTTAGCAAATGCTTTTATACTTTATGATATTTTTTTTAAGGAGAGTAAATGATTATAATCTTTCCTATGGCAGGGCTTAGTAGTCGTTTTATAAAAGCTGGTTATAATAAGCCTAAATATATGCTTGATTTAAAAGGAAACACTGTTTTTTTTCACGCAGTAAATAGTTTTAAAAAGTATTTTCAAGACTTTAAAATTCTTTTTATATATAGAGATGTTGAGGATACTGAAAATTTTATAAAAAAAGAATGTAAAAAACTAGGGATAATATCTTATGAAAGTATAAAATTAAAACAAGAAACTTTAGGTCAAGCTCATACAGTAAGGCTTGGATTAGAAATAGCAAATATTAGTAATAATGAAAGCATTTTGATTTTTAATATTGATACTTTTAGGCCAAATTTTTCTTTGCCTGTTGCTTTAGATTTTTCTAAAATTGATGGCTATTTAGAAGTGTTTGAGGCAGATGGAGAACAATGGAGCTTTGTTTTAGTTGATGAAAATGACAATGTGATTAAAACTACAGAAAAAGAAAGGATTTCAAATCTTTGTAGTAGCGGACTTTACTATTTTAAAAAAGCAAAAGATTTTAAAGAAATTTTTGATAGAATGAAAGAACAAAATGATTTTAGCAAAGGAGAATTATACATAGCTCCTATGTATAATTATCTTATAAAAAAAGGCTTACTTATAAAATATCATAAGATTTCATTAGATGAAATTGTATTTTGTGGAACTCCAGATG
>NZ_JAENKR010000066.1:0-7225 GCF_016598965.1 Campylobacter sp. TTU-622 | reverse complement strand
ATTTTTATAAATATAAAGAAAGAATTTTATGGATAATTATGAATTTAATGAGCTTATTAAAACTCTTAAAAATAAAGTTAATAATATTGCCTCTATTATAAAACCGCACGATATAAAAAAACGCTTAAAAGAAATAGAAGAATTAGAAAATTCTCCAAGTTTTTGGAGTGATGTTAAACAAGCAGGTATTATAGGCAAGGAAAAGACAAAAATCTCTAATCTTTTAAAAAACTATGAAAATGCTTTCAATGCAGTTAATGATGCTAGCGAACTTTTTGATTTAGCCAATGATGAAAATGATGAACAAATTTTAAAATCTTTATTTGATGATGCCCCAAAACTAGAAGATACTATCACTAGTCTTGAAATTTCTATGCTTTTAAGTGGAGAAAATGATAGTAAAAATGCAATAGTTTCTATACATCCAGGAGCTGGTGGAACAGAAAGCAATGATTGGGCAAGTATGCTTTATAGAATGTATTTAAGATTTTGCGAAAGAGAAGGCTTTAAAGTTGAAACTTTAGATTTTCAAGAAGGTGATGAAGCAGGACTTAAAGATGTTAGTTTTTTAGTTAAAGGTGAAAATGCTTATGGCTATTTAAAAGCTGAAAATGGAATTCATCGTTTAGTAAGAACTTCTCCTTTTGATAGTGCAGGACGTCGTCATACTAGTTTTTCAAGTGTTATGGTAAGCCCTGAACTTGATGATGATATTGAAATTGAAATTGAAGAAAAAGACATAAGAATTGATCATTATAGAGCAAGTGGAGCTGGTGGTCAACACGTTAATAAAACAGAATCAGCTGTAAGAATAACTCATATGCCAAGCGGAATTGTAGTGCAATGTCAAAATGATAGAAGCCAACATAAAAATAAAGCCACTGCTTTTAAAATGTTAAAATCAAGACTTTATGAATTAGAGCTTATGAAACAACAAGATGCTAATAATACAAATGAAAAAAGTGAAATTGGTTGGGGGCATCAAATAAGATCTTATGTACTTTTTCCTTATCAACAAGTCAAAGATAACCGATCTAATGAAGCTTTTTCTCAAGTTGATAATATCTTAGATGGAGATATTAAAAAAATGATAGAAGGTGTTTTAATTGCTTTAAAAAATCAATCATAAATTATCAACTATATAAAAATATGCTGGGATATTTATCTTAGCATATGGATCTATCTCGGCACTTTTATACATATCCTCATCATTAATTTTTGTAATAACACCGACTGGAATTCCGGCAAAAAATACACCATCAAGACCACTTGTTAAAATTTCATCACCTACTTGGATTTTAGCCCATTTAGGAATAAAATTAACATAAGTTTTACCGCCACGACCTTGAATCAAACCGGGGGCTTTATCTTTTCCAATATAAACTGAAAAAACACATTGACTGTCACCTTGCAATAAAGCCATAGCACGTCCATCTTTATAGATAGAAATACCTGCGGTAAATCCTTTATAAATAAGTCCTCTATTTTTACTTTCATAATTCTTTACTAAATCAAGCCATACTCTTTTATAATCATTAATTTGAACGTAAGATATAGCTCTTACTAAAGAAATTCTTGGAAAATATTGAGTTGAATTTCTATCTTCCAAAAGGCGATTTAGTTCATTAGCAAAAGTGGTAGCTAAAATACTTGAATTTTCAAGCTCTTGATTTCTTTTTTTTAAATAAGAAATCTGCTCTGCTTGATTAAAATGTTTTGAAATATTATTATAAACGTATTCTTTAATATTATAAAAATTTCCAATTACTAAATCATTAATCCAAAGGACATTCTTTTTTATTATCCCTCCATAATAAAAAGAAATAAAAACCAAAAAAGCTAAAATTAAAATATAACGAATTCTACTCTTCATTAGTTAGCTGTTGCAATAATGAAATTTCCTCTAAAGCCTTTCCTGTTCCTTTTGCTACCGCTAAAAGAGGTTCATCAGCTATATAAACTGGAAGACGAACAATTTCACTTAAATACTTATCAAGTCCTCGAATAAGCGCACCTCCTCCTGTTAAAACAACTCCATTTTCAACAATATCTGAAGCTAAATCAGGTGGCATCATTTCAAGTACCATTTTTAAAGCATCTGCAATTTCTTTAAGTTGTTCTTTTATAGCTTCTCTTACATCTTCGCTTGTAAGCTCAATACGACTTAACAAACCACTTACCTGATCACGTCCTTTAACAACCATTGATAATTCTTTCATAAGTTGAATAGCTGATCCTATAGTGATTTTAATCTCTTCCCCGGTTCTTTCGCCTATTATTAAATTATATTTTTCCTTAACATAATTTACTATACTCATATCTAGCTTATCTCCAGCGGTGCGAATAGACTTTGAAATAACAAGCCCACCTAAAGAAATAACTCCTATTTCAGTAGTTCCCCCGCCTATATCTACAACTAAATTTCCCTTTGGTTCTTGTATAGGTAAATTCGCTCCAATAGCTGCTGCCATTGGCTCTTCGATCAAAAATACTTCTCTAGCACCAGCACTTAAAGCACTTTCTCTAACAGCTTTTCTTTCAACTTGAGTTAAGCCATAAGGAACTGAAATAATAATTCTAGGACGCAAAAAAGATTTTCTACGATGTGTTTTTTCTATAAAATAACGAATCATTTTTTCTGTCATATCAAAATCAGCTATAACACCATCTTTCATAGGACGAATGGCTTCTATATTACCTGGGGTTTTTCCCACCATATCTTTAGCTTCTTTTCCTACAGCTAAAATTTTAGCTTTGCTTCCGTATCTTTCACGCTCAACTGCTACTACAGAAGGTTCATTAATTACTATGCCCTTATCCTTAACTAACACTAAAGTATTAGCTGTACCCAAATCTATCCCCATATCACTAGAAAAAAATCCTATAAGTTGATCAAGTATCATTCTTTTCCTTTATTATCTGTTTTTTTAATAAATAAAGCCTTTTCATTATCACAAACTACACCTTTTGTAATAATAATGTCATAATTTTTATATTCAGGAAGCTCAAACATTAAATCAGTCATTATTTCTTCTATAATACTTCTAAGTCCTCTTGCTCCAGTTTTTCTTTCTAAAGCTAATTGTGCTATTGCTCTTATAGCATCATCTTCAAATTTTAATCTTACCCCATCAATTGCAAAAAGCTTTTGATATTGTTTTATAATGGCATTTTTAGGTTCAGTTAAAATTCTTATCATATCCTCTTCATTTAATTCATTTAAAGAAGCAATCACGTGCAAACGTCCTATAAGCTCCGGTATAAGCCCAAAATGCACAAGATCATCAGGCTCAATTTTTTCCATTAGATTTTTATCTTTTTCTTTTTTATCATCAAAAAAACCAACAATTTTATCACCCAATTTTCTTTTGAGTATAGTTTCTATTCCATCAAAGGCTCCACCACAAACAAATAGGATATTAGAAGTATCTATTTGAATAAAATCTTGATTCGGGTGTTTTCTACCACCTTTTGGAGGAATATTAACCAAAGAACCCTCAATGATTTTAAGCAAAGCTTGCTGTACCCCTTCTCCGCTTACATCACGCGTAATTGACCTATTCTCACTCATCCTTGCAATTTTATCAATTTCATCAATAAATACTATGCCTTTTTGAGCACGTTCTACATCACCATCAGCAGCTTGTAATAATCTAGTTAAAATATTTTCAACATCTTCTCCAACATATCCTGCTTCAGTTAAAGAAGTAGCATCACAAATAGCTATAGGAACATCTAAAAATCTTGCTAAAGTTTGAGCAAGTAAAGTTTTACCACTTCCAGTAGGACCTATCAATAAAATATTTGACTTGAATAATTCTGTATCATCCTCGCTTAAATGTGTTTTAAAAAGTCTTTTGTAATGATTATAAACTCCAACACTAAAAACTTTTTTAGCTCTTTCTTGTCCTATAACATAGCGATCAAGATAAGCTTTTAATTCTTTTGGAGTTAAATCTTTAAAATGATTATCTTCTTTTTGATTTACTTCTTTTAAATTTTTTTCTTCACCAAAAATTAAAGTATAAGCTCCTTCAACGCAATATTCACAAATAAAAGCATCACCATGCTCATTTGAAATTATTCTTCTTTGCGAATTCTCTACCTCATCGCAAAAACTACATTTTTTAGCCATTATTTTTCCTTTTATAAATAGGTATCCCTCGCTTTGTTTCTAAAATAAATTGACACATTTTATTTACATTTTCACTTAAATTTTTTTCTAGCAATTCTTGGGCATTTTCTTTAATATTGCCTTTATTAAATAAAAATTTATAAGCTTTATTTAATCTTTCTACTTCATCTTTATCAAAACGTCTTCTAATTCCTACTAAATTAAGACTTCTAATGCTTGCACGATTGCCTTCAGCTAAACAAAAAGGAACTATATCTTGAGAAAGTGCCGATGCACCAGCTATCATACAACCTTCTCCAACTTTAACAAATTGATGAATAGGAGTTAATCCACCAACGATAACATAATCACTTAATTCAACATGCCCTGCTAAGGTTGCATTATTAGCTAAAATAATATTATTGCCTAAAACACAATCATGTGCAATATGACAATAAGCCATAATAAAAGCATTATCTCCTATGGTTGTAAATCCATTTGCTTTTTGTGTTCCTGAATTTATTGTCACAAATTCTCTAATAATTGAATTTTTACCTATATTTACACCACTTATAATTTCATCTTTTTTATAAGAAATATCTTGAGGAATATCTCCTACAATAGCATAAGAAAAAATAGTAGAATTATTTCCTATGCTTGTATGAGCTAAAACTCTTGCTCCTTGTTTTATAGTGACATTATTGCCTAATTTTACATTTTTTCCTATATAAGCATAAGGCTCTATAACAACATTTTCGCCTAAAATAGCTCCTTGCTCAATGACTGCACTTGGATGAATATTTTTCATTTATCAATTATCATCGCTTTAAGTTCTGCTTCTGCAACTAATGCACCATCTACAAAAGCTTTTCCTTGAAAAATCCATAAATTTCCACGATTTTTTACAACACTCATTTCATAATCAAGCCTATCTCCAGGGCGCACTGGATTTCTAAATTTTGCTTTATCTATACCAGTAAAATACACTACTTTACTTTTAGGATCAACCTTATCTTCCATACTTTCAAAAGCTAAAACTCCTCCAGTTTGTGCCATACCCTCTAAAATTAATACTCCTGGATAAATAGGATGATCTGGAAAATGTCCTAAAAAAACTGGATCACTAATGCTAATATTCTTATAGCCTCTAACTACTTGTGATTTTTGAAGATCAATAATTTTATCTACTAGCAAAAAAGGATAACGATGGGGTAAAATTTCTTGAATTTGTGATACATTTATCATTAAAAGCCTTCAATAATTATTATATTTATAAAAAACGAAATTCTACAAAAAAAATGCTAATAAAAGCATAAAAATTTAAATGATATTAAATAAAAACAATTTTTTCTCTTGTATCAAAATAAATTTCACTTTGAGCTAAAATTTCATAACGTCCTTTAATAATTTTATCTAAAATAATAATAGGAGAAAGATTATAAGCACCTAATAATTTTTGACGCAAAGAAATTTCTTGTTTAATTTTTAATGGTTTTTTTAAAAAATCATTAAAATTTGCAAATCTATTTTTTAATAAAGCATTAAAATAATCAAAATCCCAAAAATTTATCTCATCTTTAAAACTCATATAAACTTGTTCATAATCTTTATCTAAACTAAATTTAATATAAGGATTTTTAAAATGAGAATAAAATAAAATATAACTTCTAACTACTTTTTTATCAATTTTTATTAAAGCTTTTAAAAGTCTATAATTTAGAAATTTTTCTCTTAAAATTTTAAAAGCAATTTTTCTCTTTTCTAATCTAGAAATTTTTTTATATAGTAAAATTCTCTCTTCTATACTAGAAGGAAGAATTTGCTTAGTAACTGGACTCATTAATTCATCAATAAAATTTTTATTTTCCTTTTGCTTTTTAAGCCCATAAATACAGCCACAATAATTTTGATGATAAAGCATATCTTTTTTTGCTAGTGCAAATTGTCTTTGTGTGCCCCCATTTTTTCTAAAATCAGGAGCTATAAATTCAATACCATAAGAAGTGCATTGTTTATTCAAAGCTTCCTCAAGTTGCTTTAAATCTTTTTTAGGACTTGTAAGAAGTGTCGTTGTTAGTTTTGTTTCACCAAGTTTTTTCGCAAATTGAGCACTTTTAAAAATTCTCAAATCAAAACAAATTGAACATCTTAATCCTTTTTCTGGTTCATTTTCATAACCACGCACTGCATTAAGCCAAGTTATATAATCATAATCACCTTTGTAAAGTTTTATTTTGAGTTTATCACAGCTTCTTTTTACATCCAAATATCTTAATTCATACTCGCTATAAGGATGGATATTTGGATCATAAAAAAAAGCTATTAGTTTTTCATTAGGATAATATTTTTTTAATTCTTGTAAAAAAAAATGAGAATCAACACTACAACAAATATGAACTAACATAAACAAAGTTCTTCAAAAACTTTTTGCACGTGATTTTTAGCTTTAACATTTTTATAAATTTTAATAATTTTTCCTTTTTCATCTATCACAAAAGTTGATCTTATAATACCTTCATATTCTTTTCCATAATTTTTTTTAAGTCCCCAAGCTCCATACATTTTTGAAACTTCTTTTTCGCTATCACTTAATAAAATATGTTTTAAATTATATTTTTGTATAAAATTGGTATGAGATTTAACACTATCTGGACTTACTCCTATAATCACTGCATTTTTTTCACTAAATTTTTCATAATCCCCACTAAAATCACAAGCTTCCATTGTACAACCTGGAGTATTATCTTTTGGATAAAAATATAAAATTACTTTTTTTCCTATAAAATCTTTTAAAGAAATTTTAATTCCATCTTGATTTAATAATTCAAAAGTAGGTGCAATATCTCCTATTTTTAACTCAATCATTTTCTTCCTTTTTAATTTGTTCTACACTTTTTCCACCAAAAGCAATATCATAATTTTCAATATCTTCTAAAACAACAACTATTCTTTCTTTATTTTTATTATATTTAGTACTTAAAAGTTCTGTTATATCAGAAATCAAATTTGATTTCTGCTCTTTACTTAGCGCAGGTTTTGCAAGCTTTATAGTAACTAAAGGCATAAAAAACTCCTTAAAAAAATTTTAAATACTCAATTTCATAAATTCTA